>JAEXPL010000149.1 GCA_023446865.1 Verrucomicrobiota bacterium
GCCCCTCCTAGCGCAGGATCTCGCGGGCCTGCTGGTAGCGATCCCAGCTCTGGCACGCGGCCTCCAGCGTCCGCAGGTGAGGGGGCTCGAGGGCGTACTCGTTGACGAGCCCTTCCCAGAAGCGGCGGGTTTCCGCGGTCAGGTGGGCGGGCGGTTTCGGTGCTTTCGTGGTGTCGGTCATGGTGTTGTCGGTCGGTTGGATTTTGAAACGAACCGGGGAGCGCGCTGTTTGCGCGTGCGAGCGAGGTCCGTCTACGGGTTCATGGGTTGCAGACTTTGAAGTGGCTACCCTCCCACCACGCCACAGGCGGGAGGACGCGAAGCGGACGAGCGCGCCGTCATTACTGCGTTTCTATTCATAGTTTGTATTCAGAGGTTTCTATTATGTTCGCCCCTGCGTTCGCCCTGAGGTTCGCCCTTGGGTTGCCCCGCTTATTATGTTCGCCCTTGGTTCGCCTCGGGTTCGCAGCTGTTCGCCCTGACGCTGAAGGAGAACGCGGCGTCGGCTTTGCGGGCGGCGGCGATCTTCTCCTGTGATTGGACACACAGGGCCACGACCTGCTGGCGGAGCGCGTCGGCGGTAAGCCGGTGCGAGTAGAACGTCAGTCGGCGGCGGTAGGTGAACCGGGCGAAGAACCCACCAAGCCACAACCGGTCGACACACAGGCGCACCTCCTTCTCGCCGAGCAGTGGCAGGTGAGTCTTGGGCGAGTAGAGCGCGGCCTTGCGGCAGCCGGCAGAGCGCATGCGCAGGCTGTCGATTGAGCACCGGGCGAACGGCTTGTTGCCGATCGCAGAGTAGATGCCGCACAACACCCTGAACTCGTTCCACGTCGGCGCCCCGTCGTTGTGGCACGCCCAAAAGATCCGGTGCGCGATGCGTACCTCCGCGTCGGTGCCGTAGCCATAGCCCAACATCCGCACGGCCCTCGCCTGGTCGCGAATTCGGCCGAGGCTGCCGTTGAGTTTCACGTGGAGGACAGAAGCGGCGCGTTCGATCTTCGCGCTCTCATTGTCGACATCTTCGATCCCGTCCCCGACGCGCACCAAGCAGAACGACAGGATGTGCTGAAGGGAGTCCTTCCAGTCGGTCGACTTGACCGCCAGCGCCCCCAACGGGAACTGCAGGAACGGCTCCTTCGTCTCACTCATGCGGCACCGCAAGCCCTTCCTGGATTTGCTCCAGCCGGCGCCGGGCCCGCTCCCGGTCGGCAGCGTCGGCGGCGATCAGCTCGCCCGCCGTGATGGGTTCGGCGCGCTCCGGTGTGAAGCGGGAGGGAATCGCCAACTCGAGCTGGCGCTCGTCCTTGATGTCGTGAAGACAGTCATCGGCACCCATGTTTCACCTCCGATCCGCGCAGAATCATGGGGTCGAGCCGGCGGCGGCGCGGTCGATCGGTCCCGGCGAGAATGCGCTCGGCCAAGCGGCGGGTTGATCCGCTCATGCGGTTCCTGCGAATGGCGGTCTTCACGCGGCCACCACCTTTCCAACGCGACGGCTTCGGATGAAGGCATCGATGGCCTGCGGCTCGAATCGGTAGCTGCGCTTCCCGAGACGAACGAAGGGAACTGCGTTTCTGTGGACGAACTGCCAGAACGCGCTGGTGTCCGTGTGGCCGGTGAGCGGCATCACTTCTGCCGCCTTAAGAAGTCGCGCCCCGGCGAGCGGCGCTGCGTTGCTCGTGTTGTTCACGAGCACACTCAGTTAACAGCAAATGCACGCGCGTCTAAACACCTATCCCGGAAACTAACCCTTCCTCTTTCCGGGAAATCGCCTCCTAAGATTGGCGACAGCATCCTCAGCGTTATCGACTGAAACGCCCTTCATCCCCTTCTCGGCCCTGACGGCGATCTCCTTGTGCGAGAACTCACACAAACCAACCAATGACTCCACGTTCACCGCTTGCGCAATCATCTCGACATGGAGCTGCTTGCTTTCGCCGACGTAGTTAGCGTATCTACGACACCACGTCATGAAGTGGAGGCACTCGTCTGGCGATCTCGCGAAGAAAGCGGCGAAGTGCCGAACCCCAACAGGAGCACGCCAGCCCGCCGCCGGAACATCGGGATAGGGCACATACTCACGAGGGCAATCGACACACGGCTCTGCCCACTGTGCATGATCCACCGCACCCCAGATCAGGTATTCAGCCTCCGCTTGCGTGATGGTAGCTGGACCATGTTCTCGCTCCCATTGCGGAAGCCACTTTTTCCGCCAGTCAGCAATGAGGCGGCTCTGCACCGGCGAACAAGACAACACCGGCCGAAGGTTCTTCAGTCGCTTAGGCATTGGCGGCCTCCTTCATCTTCGCGATCTTGCCCGCGGCGATCGCTGCGGCCTGCGCCGGTGTGAGGTCGAACCAAGCGACACCCTCCGCCTTGGGAACGAGCGCCCGATAATGGGCGTGCACGACGGCCGGCGAGTTGCCGGCGGCGAGGGCCGTCTCGGCTACGTTTCCGGTCTTGGCCACAAGGTGCGAAATGAACGAGTGGCGGAATCCATTCTCCGGGCATGGGATCTTGGCCCCTCTCACGAAGGCGCGCACCCGATCCAGCCCCCACGGCGGCGATACGAGCTCCGCCCCCTCCTCGCGCTCGCAGAGCATGAGCCATTCGACGGCGGCGTCGCAGAGCGGGACGTGGCGCTTGCTTGGGGTGTTTCGCTTCACCGATGAAACTCGCAGGTAGCCCTCGGCGAGGTTCACGTCCGCCCACCGCTGCGCGTGAAGTTCGGAGCGGCGCAACCCCGTGAAGCCGGCGAGCACCGCAACGGCGAGGTGCCGGGGGTGATTCTCGCGGACGAGGTCGAGAGCTGCGGCGAAGTCCACCACGCGCAGGATACCGATCTCCTCGTCCTCCTCGTTGCGCTTCGGCTTCGGCAAGCGCTCCGCCTCGGTCTGTGCGACCTTGGGCAGGTAGTCCTCGGCGCGGCACCAGCGCCAGAGCGCCACCAAGCGCTTGCGGGCGGTCGCATAGGTGCCGCGGTGCGCACCCTCGGCGCCGGGTTGCGTGAAGGTGTCGTGGATCCATGCCTCGAGCGCCTTGCGGGAGACGGTCGCAATCGGTCCAGTGAATCGCTCCTTCAGCCGCGGGAGGATCGTCTCGTAGCTGGCGCCCACGTCCACACCCTCCTTCCGTTTGTGGGCGAGGAACGCGTCGACTGCATCCGGAACGGTGATGGCCTTCACCCCTTCCGCGTGCATGTCGCGCCACGCCCTCGCCGCTTGGATAAGCTGCCCGCCGCAGAGCGCGCGCGCCTTCACCCATTCCTCGATTGCGGCCGTCAACGGCACGTCCCCCACCTTCTCCCGCAGGGCGGCGAGAACATGGGCGTCTTCAGCGGAGACTCCGCTCGTCAGGACACCGGAACGGCCGGCGGCGAGTTGGTCGGCCTGGAGTGTCGCCTCCTCGATTGCCGCGGTCGCGGTCGGAAATTGGCGCGTGTAGCGTACGCCGGCCGAGTGCCAGCTCGCGGTGAACACTTTTCGCCCGCCGGAACGGGTCACCCGGTAGACCTTCACCGCGACCGAACCACGCCGGACAGTGTGCGGAAATCGAGGTAGTTTCATGCCGGAGAAAAGCGCACACAGTTGCACACACACATGCAACCTTTTTCACCCTCTCACGCCCTCTTCTCACTCTAGGAAACGAGGGAAAATCAAAGCCCCGTGAGGGCGCCATCTCATAGAGGTGGCGCTGTGTCATCTGACGGTTGTCAGACAGACCTTCTCTGAGAATACGCGGCCGAGGAAGTACCAGCGCAGTCAACCGCAGCTCCGCGACTGGATTGCGAGTACCAGCCCACCTGCCGGCCCGGCGAAACCGGTCGAGCCCGAGCGACGGTGGATGCGGTGTCGGCGTGGTTGATGGTGGCGTGGTCAACGGCGCGGCTAGACCCGAAGGCAATAACGAGCGATCGCCCGGCCCGGTGCGCGTCCAGGGCGCAGGCATTGGTGCACTCCGATGCGCTGGTGACACAAGGAGCCCGTGGATCGCCGGACAAACCCTGCCCAGCGATCTTGCACGCAACCGGATCGATTGCCGCGGCCGGGTGGAGACGCCACACCCTGCTCCTCGGGCGAAGCCTCTTCTTCCTGGGCCCCCGCCTCACCAGCCCCAGTTGCCCGCGACTCCGCTATCGCAGCGCAGCAGGCGGGCGAGCGTGGCAAGCAACGTCTCCGCTGGGAAGGGCTTCTGCAGCACCTGCACTCCCAGCTCCCGCACCTGCACAACCTTCGGCGACTTCCCCACCCCGGTCATCGCCACGATCACCGGACCGTGAGGCCGCCGGCGCAACTGTCGGATGAGTTCCGCGCCATCCATCCGCGGCATCAACAGATCCGCGACAACAGCAGCCACCTCGGCGCCGTGCTGCTCGATCCGTTCGAGCGCGTCCTCGCCGTCGCGCGCTTCGACCACGCGATAGCCATGGCGCTCGAGCATCGTGCGGGTCGCCTGCCGGATCACGCGTTCATCGTCGACCAGCAGGATCAGCTCGCCGCGCCCGGCCGGTCCGGTCGGTGCGGGTGCCTCGGGTTCGTTACGCTCCAGCGACGGGCAGACGGGCAGGTAGACCCGAAATTCAGTGCCGCGGGCCGGCACGCTCTCGAGATGGATGAAACCGCCGTGGCTGGAGACGATTCCGAGCACGGTCGACAGTCCCAAACCCGTACCCTGGCCCACCTCCTTGGTGGTGAAAAACGGATCGAAAATTTTGTCGAGATGCTCCGCCGGGATGCCGACACCGGTATCGGCCACCCGCAGCACCACATGCGGGCCCGGACTCGCACCGGTATTGGCGCGGACCATCGCCTCGTCGACTTCGCACTCCGTCAAACCAAGGAGCAGCTCGCCGCCGTGCGGCATCGCATCCCGAGCGTTGACGCACAGGTTCAGGATCACCTGATGTAGCTGCGTCGGATCGCCGCGCACCGGTCGGACCGTCGTCGCCAGGGCGCTGCGCAGGTTGATGTTCTTCGGGAACGTCTCCCGCACGATGCTGAGCATCTCGCTCATCAGCGCCCGCAATTGCACCGGCACCCGCTCGCCATCCGTCCCGCGGCCAAACGCAAGCAGTTGCCGCACGATATCGGCCCCGCGTCGGGCGCTGACCTCGATGGAATCAATCAGTTCGCGCGACTCGGCGTCGGCCACGCGTTCGCGCAACAGGCCGGGCGAAATCACGATCGGCATGAGGATGTTGTTGAGATCGTGCGCGATGCCGCTCGCCAACCGGCCGACACTCTCCAAGCGCTGCGCGCGGAGCAGCTGCGACTCGAGGTTTTTGCGCTCGGTGATGTCCTCGACCGTGCCCTCCAGCAATGCCGCCGTCTCCGAGTGCACCGTACGGCAGTTGAGCGTCACCCACGTGCGGCGGCCATCCCAGCAAACGGCCTGTGTCTCGAATCCGGTGACCAGCCCATCCACCTCGAGCTGCCGCCGCAATTGTTGCCGGCGCGACGCCTCGGAGCACAGGTGACCGAGAATGTCGTCGACCATCCCGACAGTCTCCCGCGGTGAAGCGTAACCAAGGATCCGCGCCAGAGCGGGATTCGCCGCCAACAGGCGCCCCTCGGGGGTGGCCTGGAATATACCTTCGATGGCGTTCTCGAAGATGCCGCGGTACCGTGCCTCGGCCTGCCGCAACGCCTCCATCATCGTCCGGTGTTCATGCCGCAGCCGGCACTGGCCGATGGCGTGTTCGATCGACTTCCCGAGACGCGCCAGCCGGTCCTTGCGCAGGAAATCCGCGGCGCCGTTGCGAATCGCATTAAGGGCCGCATCCTCCCCTTGGGCGTGTGAGACCACGATCAACGGGATCGGCAGGCCCGAATCGTTTAGCAGGCGCAAGGCCTCCAGCCCGCCGAAACCCGGCAGCCCGCCCTCGCAAAGGATCACATCGACCTCCGTCTGGAGTTGCGCCTGGAACGCCGCGGCATCGTCGACCCGCGCCCAGTCCGGCGCATAGCCGGCCCGCTCCAACGCGCGGACGATTGCCTCCGTGTCGCGGTCGTTGTCCTCCACGATCAACACCTTCAGGCGCTGCGGCCGCGGCGCGGCCCAATCCCCAGCCGGACGGCACGCGCCGGCGGACTGCTCGGTGCTCGGGCGTGCATCGTCGAGCCGCGGGGGGGCTTCGCAGAGCGGGAGGGTTACGGGTTCCATTGCGTCGCAGGCTTCCGGAATTCTACCGAACCAAACCGGGGGGGCGGGCAGCGTGGCGCAGGAGCCGGAAAGTAGAACCCTTCGCCAAAAACGCCAGCAGCGCGCCCACTATCTCCGGCACCAAGCCACTGCCCCGCTCGCTCCTGCCGGTGCAGGAGAGTGTCGATTGACGAGCGCCAAACCAACGGCACCCGGGTCGGAACCAAGGACATAGCCAAATTCCGTTTCCAGGAATCAGGCTCCATCCCCGCCTCTCGTCGGTTCACGGAATCGCCAGATATGGATTCAGCCCGCCGGCGCACGCCCCTCGGCGGCGGCCGACGCCGCATGCCGGCCCCGCAGTTGCCCGCACGCCGCATCAATGCCATCGCCGCGCGGCCGTCGGTAATGTGCCACCACACCGCCGTCGCGCAACACCTGCAGGAACGCTTCGATGGTCGCGGACGCCGGCGGCTCGTAGACGGTGCCGGAGAGCCCCGCGCCGGTCGGGTTGTAGCGCAACAAATTCACGTGCATGCGCCGTCCCGCCATCAACGTCGCCAACGCCCGCGCATGTTCCGGGGTGTCGTTCACCCCGGCCAGTAGGCAATACTGGATCGTGCTGATGCGGTCCGTCACCGCCTGATAGCGATCCACCGCAGCGAGAATCTCCTCCACCCCATAGCGCCGCCCCATCGGCAGCAACCGTGCGCGGGTCGCGTCGTCCGGCGCGTGGAGCGACACCGCCAGCGCCACACCCAACCCGCTCGCCGCAAGCGCCTCGATTCCCGGCACAATCCCGACCGTCGAGACCGTGATCTGCTTCCGGCCGAGCGCACCGAGGCCGTTGCCGCTGATCTGCCGAACCGCAGCGATTACACTCTCAAGATTCAGGAGCGGCTCGCCCATGCCCATAAACACGATCGTCTGCAGCCGCCGGCCGGCCGCCGTCGCCTCGCGCCGCAACGCCAGAAACTGGTCGACGATCTCGCCCGTCGTGAGGTTGCGCACGTAACCGCCCTGCGCTGTCGCACAAAAATCGCAGCCCATCGCGCAACCCACCTGCGACGACAGGCAGCCCGCCGCGCGCTCGCCCTTCCAGTCGGGCATCAGCACCGCCTCGACCGTACGCCCGTCGTCGAGGCGCAACAGAAGTTTCGTGGTGCCGTCGGCCGCCGCCTGCCGCGCCGCGACCCCGCACGGCCCGGCGCGCAACTCGCCCTCAATCTTCTCCCGCAGCCCACGGGGCAATAGCAGTTCGGCCCACGGGACGTTGCCGTTGCCTTCGTAGAACCGGCGCAGAATCTGCCGCGCATGCACAGGCCGCCCGCCCCACGCGACAACGCGGGCGGCGAATTGTTCGGGCGAAAGGTCGGCCAGGCTCTGCATGCGCGACACCCTTCGCAGCGTTCCACCCCTTTGCCAAGCCTCCGTCCGAGGAACAATTCTCTGCGCCCCCAGTCCACAGGATGCCGTGCCGCGGCGCGCCGGCTTGCCCCTTGCCAACCGCCCACCGCGCTGCAAACGTCCCATCACTTCTCTCCACTATGTCGCTCAAACGTCTCCTGCTCGCCGCTCTCCTCGGTCTCACCACGCTCCTCGTCACCGGCTGCGTCTCGAAGGAAGAAGAGGACTCCATTCCGTGGAGCCGCCCCCAGAACTGGGAAGGCAATGTGCCCGGCATGGGCAGCACTCCGGGCGCCGGCCGCTGAGCCCCCGCCCGACCCGTTTTCACGCCCGGGCTCACCGCCCGGGCTTTTTCGCGTCCGTTGCGCAGCACCCGGCACCGCCGTCCGTGGAATCGTCGGCGGAGCAAGCACAGCCGAAGCCGCCACGCAGAGGCTCCAATCCGACCCTCGGCGCTCGACCGCCTGGTCCGCCGCGACGCTTAGCGTTTGCCGCCCGCCGCGCGCCGCGCGAAAACCTCACCGCATGAGCGACGCCAACACCTCCCTCACCGCGCAACCGGGCCACTGCTACGTCGTCGCCACCCCCATCGGCAACCTCGCCGACCTCTCCGACCGCGCGCGCGCCATCCTCGGCTCCGCCTCGGTGATCGCCAGCGAGGACACCCGCACCACCGGTGCGATGCTCGTGCGCCTCGGCTTGCACCGCCCGCTCGTCGCCTACCACGAGCACAACGAAACCGAGGCCGCCGAACAACTCGTCGCCCGTCTCGCCGCCGGCGAATCCGTCGCCATCGTCAGCGACGCCGGCACGCCCGGCCTGAGCGACCCCGGTTTCCGACTCGTGCGCGCCTGCCGTCGCCGCGGCCTGCCCGTCATCCCGGTGCCCGGTGCCTGCGCCGCCATCGCCGTGCTCAGCGCGAGCGGCCTGCCAACCAACGCCTTCTTCTTCGCCGGCTTCCTCCCGCCCAAGACCGCTGCGCGCCGCGTCTTCCTCGAGAAACACCGCGACGCCGCCCACACCCTCTGCCTCTACGAGAGCACGCACCGCATCGAGGCGTTCGTCGACGAGATCGTCGAGGTCCTCGGCCCGACCCGCGTGGTCTGCCTCGCCAAGGAGGTCACGAAACTCCACGAGACGTTCCTCGTCGGTCCCGCCGCCGAGGTGCGCCAGCGTTTCGCCCCGATGAGCAAGAAAGGCGAATACGTCGTCCTCGTCGCCCCCGCCGAGTTCGTCCTGTAGCGCGCCGGCGCACCCCGTCACCCTCGCGGCCCGCGCAGCTTTGCGCGTCCGCGCCACCGCACCGGCCACTGACCACCGGCCCCCGGTCACCCGCCCCCGAATCCTCACGAAGCCTCGGCAATGAAGCACAAAAGGTGCAGGTGTCCGTGGGTAGGGCGAACCCTCCGGGTGAGCCGCGGCTCAGCGGGGACGCGTCGCCCTACCACAAGCAAGA
>JAEXPL010000187.1 GCA_023446865.1 Verrucomicrobiota bacterium
GGGATGGAGGAAAGGGGGAGTGAGGGAGTGGGACGGAATCGCGCTTGGGCGCGGACGGCGGAGGAGGTGTTGGCGGTGCTTAAGCAGGGATGGGGCCGGATTGCGCGAGGGGCGTGGGAATCTTCAAGGCGGAGGGGGCGGCGCTGCCGCGGAAGTTCAGTTCGACATCCTCCATCGTGAAGCCGGGCGGCAATGCTTCGCGGAGTCGGGCGACGTAGGCCGGGGTCATCTCAATGTCGATGATCTGACCGGTGGCGGTGTCGATGAAATGGGCGTGCTCGGTGAGGTTCGAGCAGTAGCGCGTTGGCTCGCGTTCGAAGTTGACCTGCTTCACCAAGTCGCACTGGACCAGTGCTTCGAGGCAGTTGTAAACCGTAGCCAATGAGATGGTTGGCATCTTTGCCTTCACACGGGCGAAGAGTTCATCGGCGGTCGGATGGTCGCGCCGCTCGAGCAGCACCTCGTAGACGATCTCACGCTGCGGCGTCGCACGCAGGCCGCTGTGGGCGAGGCGTTGGTTGAGGGCGTCAGCGTTGGTTGAGGAGGTGGACATCCGGTTGAGTGGCGGCGGGAAGGGAGTTGGATTGGGACTTAGTTGCAAGAAGGATTTAGAATTATTCCAAATCCATGAGCAGCGCTAACACTGGGGAGCTTCAGGAATCGGAATTGCAGGCAGAACCGGCGGTGGGATCACCGAGTGCCGGCCGGACTGCCGGAGCCGTTCCAACGACGAGAGGCAACGCCAAGGCTTGTTCATTACTCGCCATCGACTGCATCATTGGCTGGCGGGGCCCACCCTGGCGATGAGGCCCCCGTGGGGTTGTGGCGGAGCTGCGCCCCGGTAGGTGCGCGGCTGGGCGCGGATTGCCGCTCTCGCGAGCGGCGCCACGGGCGAAGGAGGGTTCCGTTCCGGAGTGCGTGAGTTCCAGATCGGTTTGTTGGCCCTCTGCGGTTCGACGGCTCCGCGTGAGCAACTCCGGCTTCGGCTCAGCGCCCGTTCTCTTCCGGCTTTGCGTTCTTCGCGGTTAGTTCACTCCGGCTCTGTGGCCTCTGTGACGGGACGGCTTCCGGGATCGGCGGGATACGGCTCCGACGAAGCGGCGCCCTCCACGTCCGAGCCCCTCATGCTCGTTCCTCGTTACTATTCCGCCAGCGCCGCGAGCGTCTCGCGAAGGTGGGTGTGGCGGTTGCGGGACTCGTGGTTGCGCACGGCCATGCCCCACGTGGCGGGCGGCTTTCCTGAAACGGCACAAGGGGCGCGTGGTTGGAGGGGGGAGACAGCAAACGCTCGACAGCGAACCGCGGAACCGGCGAGCATGGAGACATGCTGCGCCCCACGCTCATTGCCTTTGCAGGGTTTCTACTCGGCCTCCTGCCGGTCCGTGCTGGGCAGTTTGCCTTCGGTGTCGAGGAGTTGGTCGAGCCGAACGAAGCGGGGAAGGGTACCATTCTTCTGGCGGCTCCTGCGGCGGGCTCCGCATGGAGCGCGAGTTCCGATGCGGCTTGGTTGACGGTGGAGACTGCAGCCGGGACGGGGAATGCGTTGTTGCAGTATTCGTTTGCCGCCAATCCCGACCGCAACCCGCGCACGGCCCGGCTCACGGCCGGGGACACTACGGTGGCGATCACGCAGGCGGGGGCGAGCTATGTGCACACCGGGTCGCCGATCACGCTGGTGAAGGAGGGATTGGTTTCGCCGTCGCAGCACGGACTGGCCGTGGATTCGGAAGGAAACCTCTACGTCTCCGACACGGGCGACAACACGATCAAGAAGTGGACGGCGACGACGGGGAAATTCTCGACGCTCATCGCGTCCGGCCTCGAGTCGCCGGGCGCTCTTGCCATTGGTCCAGCTGGGGCGATCGCGTTTGCGGATTCCGGCGGCAACAAGATCAAGGTGTGGGACCCTAGTTCGGGCTCTGTGCGCACGCTGCAATTGACGGGGAGCTTGAATACGAGAGATGTCGCGTTTTCGCCGGATGGCCGAGTCGTTTTTCCTGATCAAGGATACAACGACGGAATCTGGAGTGTGGTTTTGGCCGATGGAACGGTGACCAAGCTCTACCAAGGTGATGCGACTATCGCCCAGGGCGTGGCGCTCGATCACTGCGGCGACCTCTATATTGCGAATGGCAGTGGCATGGGTTGGGACGTGCTCCGTTTCTCTCCAACGACCGGCGCAGAAACGGATTTGAGTTCCCATTTCATGGCCGAAGACGTGTTCGGGGTGGCGGTGGACGCAGCTGGGAACACGTATTTCACCATTATCGCGGATCAAAGCGGTCGCGGTGTGGTGTGGAAATGGCGTGCCGGCAACTTGGGGGCGGCGGGCATGTACTTGTGGAATGAAGGGGCCGGAGCGATGGCAGTCGATGCGCGGGGCGATGTCTTCATTACCGACGGCGCCAAAGAGCAGCTTCTGGCGATCCCCAACTGTTGGATCGATCCGACGGCGCGGGAAGTGGGCGCCGGAGCAGGTATCGCCACACTGCCGCCCGTGCTGCCCGCTGCGACGAATCTGGCCGGACCGTTCGCGCCTACGAGCGACCAGCCGTGGCTGAAGGTCACGAGCGTCGTGGGCGGCGTGATCCGGTATGCGTTCTCTGCGAACACCACCGGCGCCGATCGGGTGGCGCATCTGAGCGTGCTGGGACAATCAATCCAGGTCCGACAGTCGGCCGGGGTCGTCACACTGGGGGCGCGCAAGACCCTCGCAGGAGCCGAGGCGGCGGCGGGCTCGGTCTTGGTGGATTCCGCCACCGACAGTACCCGGTGGAATGCGGAGTCGCGGGTCGCCTGGATCCACCTCGCGCAGACGACCGGGATCGGCGACGTCGTACTGAGTTTTTCCTGCGATGCGAATCCCCATCGTAAGCCGCGCGAGGGGGTGATCGTGATCGGCGGGACGGAGTTTGTCGTCACCCAGGCGGGGCTCGGTTACCTGCCGGTATCGCAGGCCATCAAGTTGCCGATCGAGGCGCTGGGAATCCCCTCGGGCCTTGCGGCCGATGCGGATGGCAACCTCGTGATCGCGGATTCGCAGAACAACCGACTCGTGAAATGGTGGGCGCGGACGCGGACCGTGACTCCATTGGTCGAAACCGGAATCGATGGCCCGGCGGGAGTCGCGATCGATGTCACGGGCAATGTGGTCTTCGCTGACTCGCGCAACAATGCCGTGAAGCGCTGGATCGCGGCCAGCGCCATGGTGGAGACGCTGGTGGGCAGCGGCTTGAACCGGCCCGACGGAATCGCGATCACAGCCGCGGGCGATGTGTTGATCGCAGATGTGGGCAACAACGCGATCAAGCGCTGGTCCGCGGCGGATGGGACGGTCTCCACGTTGGTGGGCAGCGGACTGAACGGCCCAGGCGGCGTCGCGGTTGATTTGCTGGGGAACGTGAGTTTCGGCGACCGGCTCAATTATGCGACGAAGCGCCGGCTGAAGGCGGATGGCTCCGTGCAAGTCTTGGACGAAGGCGGCGGTTTCGGCGTGGCGGCCGACGGGTATGGAAATGTGCTGTTGGGGCACGGCGGCACGTTGCGTCGCTGGTCGCCGGCCACCGGGCGTACCGTGCCCCTCACAACCCTTGCCCAGGAAATGCTCGGTCACGTGGCGGTCGACGGTCGGGGAAATGTCTATTTCGCGGCCTTGACCGAGAAGGCGATCTACACGCTGTGCCGGGCTTACGTCGACACGACGGTGCGGATGGAATCGCCCGTGGACTGGTTGATGGCGCCGATCACCCCGGTACTCGCGGAGGTGGCGGATCTGACCGGTCCTTATGCGCCGACGATCGATCAACCGTGGCTGGAGTTCTTTCGGGTGGGGAATGGCGAGATCATGTATTTTCTCGACGAGAACACCACGGGTGCCGTGCGTACGGCACATATCACGGTGCTGGGCCAAAGGATTCCTGTCACGCAACAGGCCCCCGGAACGTGGAATTATGCTGCGTTCAAGGCGTGGCGATTCACGCCGGAGGAATGCGCCAACCCGGCCATCAGCGGCCCGGAGGCCGACCCGAGCGGCACTGGCGTCACCAATCTCCAAGCCTACGCGTTCGGTCTGGATCCGAAGGATCCCGACTTGGCGGGGCTACCGATACCAACGGGAGTTCAAGGGTGGTCCGGGGACCAACGCCCCGCGGACTTCCTCCACCTGGGCTTCCGGAAGTGTTTGTGTTCGACGGACCTGGTTTATGTCGTGGAAGCGAGCAGCGATTTGGTGAACTGGGAGCCTGTGGAACATGGATCGGGCAACACGTACAGCGGGGAATTGTATACGCAGTTTTTCTATGCCGATCCTGCGGGCCCCGGAGCGCCCCACCGGTTCATGCGGGCGCGCGTGAGCTTGCGCTGAGGTTTAGCTGGCCAGCGCCGCCAGTTTCTCGCGGAGGTGGGTGTGGCGGTCGCGGGACTCGTTGTTGCGCACGGCCATGCCCCACGCGGCGGGTTCGCCGACGATGAACACCCGCTTCTTGCCGCGCGTGATCGCGGTGTAGAGCAGGTTGCGCTGGAGCATCATGAAGTGTGCCTTCAGCAGCGGCACGATCACGACCGGGTACTCGCTGCCCTGGCTCTTGTGGATCGAGCACGCGTAGGCGAGGGCGACGTCGCCGAGGTCGCCGCGGTCGAGGGTCTGCTTGGTGCCGTCGAAATCGGCCTCGAGCGTGCCGGCCTCGGGGTCGACGGTGGTGACGACGGCGATGTCGCCGTTGAAGATGCCCTTGTCGTAGTTGTTGCGGAGCTGGATGAGCTTGTCGCCGGCGCGGAGCTCTCCGGCGGGCGAGCGGAGCGCGGCGCCGCGGGGGTTCAACGCGGCCTGGAGCTCGCGGTTCAAGTTGCCCACGCCGGCCACGCCCTTGTGCATGGGCGCGAGTACCTGAACTTCGGCGACGGGATCGAAGTGCCGGAGCTTCTGCGGGATGATCTTCGTGCAGAGCTCGACCACGCGCGCGACGCATTCCTCGGCCGAGCCGACGGGGAGGAACAGCAGGTCGTGGTGCAGCGGGTGCGTGGCGAGCTCGGCGATGGTCGGCGGCAGCGCGGCGTCGCCGTTGTTCACGGCGTGGGCGGTGACGACGATCTGGCTCTGGTGCTGCTGGCGGAAGATGACGGCCAGGCGCGTGACCGGCGCGAGGCCGGAGGCGATCAGGTCTTTGAGGACGTTGCCGGCGCCGACGGAGGGGAGCTGGTCGACATCGCCCACGAGCAGGATGTGCGCGGAGGACGGCACGGCCTGAAGCAG
Organism: Verrucomicrobiota bacterium; assembly: GCA_023446865.1. GTDB lineage: Bacteria > Verrucomicrobiota > Verrucomicrobiia > Opitutales > Opitutaceae > CAJCBL01. Next base: position 5,252 of record JAEXPL010000187.1, read on the forward strand.
CGCGGCGGCGAGGCGGGCGTCGAGCATCGAGGCCTCGTCGACCACGAGAAAGTCGGTCGGCAGCGGCGAGGCGGAGTCGTGCGCGAAGCCGGCTTTGGCAGCGTCGTACTTGAGCAGGCGGTGGATGGTCTGCGCGAAGCCGCCGGTGGTCTCCGCGATGCGCTTGGCCGCGCGGCCGGTGGGCGCGGCGAGGTGCACGCGGACTTTCTTCGCCTTCAGGATGCCGACGAGCGCGCGCAGGGTCGCCGTTTTTCCAGTACCGGGGCCGCCGGTGAGGATGGAGATCTTCGAGGTGAGTGCGGCGCGCAGGGCGGCGGCCTGTTGTTCGGCGAATTGGATCTGTGATTTCTCCTGCGCCCACGTGATGGCGGCATCGACCTTGATCGGTGGGAGGCAGGAGGTGCAGCGCAGGACGCGCGTGAAGGCGGTGGCGATCTTCTCCTCGGCGCGGTGGTAGAGCGGGAGCTGCACGGCGGTGGCCGGCTGGCCGGCGTCGCCGTGGCGGACGAGTTCGCGCGTCTCGACGAGGACGTCGATGCGCTTGGCGAGGAGCGAGGGATCGGTTTGGAGCAGCTCGGCGGCGTAGGCGCGGAGATCGGCTTCGCCGTAGGCGGTGTGGCCCTCCTCGGCGAGCTCGGCCAGGGCGAAGAGCAGGCCGGCGTCGAGGCGCGGCGGGGCGTCGTTGGCGAAGCCGAGGTTGATCGCGATCTTGTCGGCGGTCTTGAAGCCGATGCCGTCGATCTCGCGGGCGACGCGGTAGGGCTCGGCGAGGAGGATCTGCTTGGCCTGCGGGCCGTACTTGCCGACCAGTTTCACGCACTGCGAGGGCGTGACGCCGTAGGTCTGGAGGAAGATGAGGATCTCGCGGAGGGCGCGCTGGTCCTCCCAGGATTTCTTGATCGCGGTGGCGCGGGTGGGGCCGATGCCCTCGACCTCGCGCAGGCGGGCGGACTCCTCGCTGATGACGCGCAGGGTGTCGGCGCCGAAGCGGTCGACGATCTTGTTGGCGTAGGTCTTGCCGATGCCCGGCACGAGGCCGCTGCCGAGGTATTTGCGGATGCCGTAGACGCCGGCGGGGAGCTCGGAGCGCCAGGCGGCGATCTTGAACTGCGCGCCGTGCTGCGGGTGGTGGACCCACTCGCCGTCGAGCGAGAGCGTCTCGCCGCACTGGACGCCGGGCAGGAGGCCGACGACGGTGACCAGCGCGGGATCGGGGGCCTTGGCGGTCTTGGCGGCGGCGCCTTTGCGAAAGCTGCTCTGGCGAGCAGCTCCACGGGAGGAGACGGATGCGAAGCGCTCACGCGTTCCGCTACGGGCGGCGGGGGAATCGCTGCTCTCGCGAGCAGCGCCACATTCGGCGGGGGAATCGGGGCGGAGTTCGGCGATGGTGTAGGAGTTCTCCGCGTTGAGGAAGATGATGCGCTCGAGCACGCCGCGCAGGGAGCTGGGAGGGTTCGCCGGGCCGGCCACGAGGCAAACGGATGCCGAAGGGGGAGGCGAGAGGCAAGAGGCGAGAGGATGGTGGACTGTGGGCGGTTGCCAGTTGCCGGTGACCGGTTGCCTGTGGACGGTTGCCGGTGGCGCTGATGACGGACGACAGAAGGGAACGAAGAGAACGAAGGACAGACGACGGCCGGCGGAGGAGGGTGGCCTTTGGCCGGTGACCGGTGGGCAGAGGGCGGTGACCGGTGGGCGGTCAACGGAGGGTCTTGCGCAGCGCTACACGCGGAAGGGGCAACAGACGACTGGCCCTGCGCGAACGGGCCGCTACGCTCGCGGCATGTTCATCAAGGTGTTCACGACCGGAGGCACGATCGACAAGGTGTACTTCGACAAGCTCAGCGAGTTCCAGATCGGCGATCCGCAGATCGCGGAGATCCTGGAGCCGGTGCATCCGGCGTTCCAGTGGGCGGTCGAGGCGGTGCTGCGCAAGGACAGCCTGGATCTGACCGACGTGGATCGCGCGTTGCTGCGTGAGCGGATCGCCGCCGATCCCGCGGAGCGGATTCTGGTGACGCACGGCACGGATACGATGCGCGAGACGGCGCGGGTGTTGAGCGGCATCCCCGGCAAGACGGTGGTGCTGACCGGGGCGCTGGCGCCGGCGCGGTTCAAGGACAGCGACGCGGTGTTCAACGTGGGCTTCGCGTTGGCCTGCGTGCAGACATTGCCCGCCGGCGTGTACCTCGCGATGAACGGCACGGTGTTCGATCCGTTCCACGTGCGGAAGAACCGCGCGGCGAATACGTTTGAGACTGAGCTGGGGACCGGTGGGCGGTGACTTCAAACCGGAAAGCGGAGACCGGAAGCCGGAAAGCGGAAGCAGGACTGCCGACGACGGAGGACAGAGGGCAGACGACGGAGGGGAAGGTGCGCTGCACCATCTCTCACCATTGACTTCAGTCATTCTCGCTGCGTTCCGGTTGGTACGCAGCTGTCATGGCGAGGCCACCGCGGTCCGGTGGGTACGCGGTGGGTCGGCCTGTGGCCTGCCTTGCTGCGTTCGCATCTCTCGCCATTGCTGACGCACTGGCTGGCGAGGCCACCGCGTTTCTCGCGCTGCGCGCTGCGGTACGCGGCTGGGCCGGTGGAGGTCGCTTGGTGTGGTGCGAAATTCCTGCTTCCGGGGCGATTCCTTGCGCCCTAGCGTTCGGTGCGGGCGCCCTGTTCAGCCCACTATCCCATGAAGAAACTCGGAACCTCTCTCGCTCTGTTCACGTGCACGTTGGCCTCGGCCATCGCCCAGAATGTTCCGACTCCTGCCCCGCAAGTCGGCGTTTCGAGCGGGCCGATGCCTGTGGCGGTCCCGGTGAACTCGGGCGGGCCTGCGCCCAGTCCGGCGGCGCTTGGTAAGGGCCCGGTGATGATGCCGGCGGCGGCGCCACAGATGGCGCCCGTTCTTCCTCCGGCGCTGCCGGTGGATGCGGGGAAGCTCGCGCTGGCCAAGGCGGCCATGCAGGCGATGCAGGCCGAACGCAACCTCGAGAGCCTCTCGAACCAGCTCAAGATGGTGACCGCGCAGCAGACGACGATGTTGCTGCCCGCGACGGCGGCGGAGGAACAGAAGGCGAAGGTCGCGCAGATTCAGGGCGAAGTGGCGGAATTTGTCCGTGAAGCGGTCAAAGCCCAACTGGAGAAGATCGCGACGGTCTATGCCGAGGTGTTCACAGCGGAGGAGCTACGGGCGATGAGCGCGTTCTTTTCGTCGCCGGAGGGGCGGTCGCTGCTCTCGAAGCAGCCGTTTCTCGCGCAGCGTCTGATGCCGTTGAACCGTGCCATGCAGATGGAGTTGATGCCGAAAATCACGGCGACCGTCGACAAGGCGAAGAAGGAACTGTCTCCGGCAC
>JAEXPL010000198.1 GCA_023446865.1 Verrucomicrobiota bacterium
GGCCGATCTGTATCTGGAAGGCAGCGACCAGCACCGCGGCTGGTTCCAGTCCTCGCTCTGGACCGGCGTCATCGCCCACGGCGGCGCCCCCTAAAAGACCGTTCTCACCCACGGCTTCATCGTCGGCAAGGACGGCAAGAAGATCTCCAAGTCCGGCCAGTACGAGAAGCCGCCGCCCTCCGACAACTACATCGCGCAGTACGGCGCCGACGTGATCCGCCTCTGGATCGCCTCGCAGGATTTCACCGAGGACATCCGCGTTTCCGACCTCGGCCCCGACCTCAAGAACCCGTCGAGCATCCTCAACGTGGTCGGCGAGGCGTACCGGCTCCTGCGCAACACGCTCCGCTACCAGCTCTCCTGCCTCTACGACTTCGACCCCGCGCGCGACGCCGTCCCGGTGGAGAAGATGGACTCCTTCGACCGCTGGGCGCTGCACAAGACCACCGAGCTCGTCGATGCCGCCACCGCCGCCTACGAGGCCTACGAGTACCACCGCGTCTACCAGCTGGTGAACCAGTTCTGCTCGGTCACGCTCTCCGCGACCTATCACGATATCCTCAAGGATCGCCTCTACACGTTCCCGGCCGGCTCGGCCCAGCGCCGCAGCTCGCAGACGGCGATCCACGCGATGTTCTCCGCGCTCGTGCGCCTCGTGGCGCCGATCACGACGTTCACCGCGGACGAGGCGTGGAGCTTCGGCGTCCACAAGACCGAGTACGCCGACGACTCGATCCACCTGCAGACCTGGCCGGAGGTGCCCTTCGAGTGGCGCGCCCCCGAGCTCGCCGCCGAGTTCGACCAGCTCATCGCCTTCCGCGCGAAGGTGAACGAGAAGCTCGAGGTGCTCCGCCAGTCCGGCGAGATCGGCAAGGGTCTCGACGCCGCGGTGCAGCTCACCGGCGGTGCCGACGACGCCTTCTTCGAGCTGCTCACCCGCCACCGCGACAATCTCGCCGAGCTCTTCATCGTCTCGCGCGTCGATCTCGTCGCCGGCTCCGGCGCCGTGTCCATCGTCGCCACCGTCGCCGGTGGCGAACGCTGCCCGCGCTGCTGGCGCTGGGTCCCCGCCCTTTCCCCCACCCCCGCCCACGGCAACGCGTGCCCCCGCTGCGCCGAGGCGTTGCCACACTAAACAGAACGTCAGTCACCGCTTTCTTACTGCGTTATGCCCAACTCCAAGAAGTCCAAGCCCGCCCCGGCGAAGAAGCACCCCGCCCCGAAGCCCGCCGCCAAGCACGCTCCCGCCAAGAAGCCGGCAGCGCAGCCCAAACCAATTTCTCATCACAAGCCCGCCCCGGCTAAGCCCGCCAAACCCGCCAAGCCCGCCCCAGCGAAGCACCACCCGCCCAAAGCGCACGTGCCCACCTCCCATTCCCACAAGCCCGCCGGCAAGCCGGCGCCCAAGTCCGAGCCGGCCAAGAAACCCGCGTCCGTCGCCAAACCCGTCGAACCGGTCAAACACGTCGAACCCGCCAAGCCCGCCGCCAAGGCCCCGGTGGCCAAGCCCGTTGTCGCCGAAAAGCCGACACCGGCCGCCAAACCCGTGGGTAAGGCCGCCGCAACCAAGGCCGCCACCAAGGCCGACGCCCTCCGCGCCCGCATCCTCGAGCGCCGCTCGGCCAAGCCCATCGCCTTCACCCTCGACGAGGTCCGCGAAATCGCGAAAACCAACGTCGCGCATGCCGACACCAAGAACGGCGCCGACGCCAAGCTCGCCAATGGCAAGCCCCGCACCGCCGCCGAGGAGCTTGAGGCCAAGCTCAAGAAGGCCGCCCAGCCCCACCATGTGAAGCCGGCCAGCCTCGCCGACATTCTCGGCTACAACCCGGCCAAACAAGCCGCGCCCACCACCCTCTCGCTCGACGAGATCGATCCCAAGTTCCAGCGCTACTACAAACTGCTCATCGAACTGCGCGAACACGTCGCCACCGGTCTCGACACCCACACTGAGCAGACGCTCAAGCGCTCCTCCAAGGACGACGCCGGCGACCTCTCCAGCTACGCCCAACACATGGCCGACGCCGGCACCGACACCTTCGACCGCGATTTCGCCCTCAGCCTCGTCTCCAACGAGCAGGAAGCCCTCGCCGAGATCGAGGCCGCCATCGTCCGCATCAAGAACGGCACATACGGCGTCTGCGAACTGACCGGCAAGCCGATCAACAAGGATCGCCTGCTCGCCGTGCCCTTCGCGCGTTTCTCGGTCGAGAGCCAGACCGAGGTCGAGCGCACCAAACGTCGTTCCGCCTCGCGCGCCGGCCTCTTCGGCGAAGGCGAGGAAGGCGGCAAGATGGAGGACGACGGCGGCGGCGACGAGTGAGCCCGCTCGCCACACGCCTCGCCCGCTATCGCCTGCTCGTCGGTCTCGCCGCCGGGGTGTTTGCGCTCGACCAGGTGTCCAAACTCTGGATCGACGCGACGCTTCCGTTCAACACCTACGGCCCGCCCGGCCACATCGAGATCGTGGCCGGCTTCTTCAACCTCGTGCACGTCGGCAACACCGGCGCCGCTTGGAGCGTGCTCTCGGACCGCAGCCTGTTGCTGGCGCTCCTCGCGCCGGTGGCGCTGCTTGCGATCTTCCTCGCCCGCCGTCACCTCGGGCTCGGCCTGCGCCCCGTGCAGATCGCTTTCGGCCTGCTGTGCGGCGGCATCCTCGGGAACTTCGCCGACCGCATCCGCATCGGCCATGTGGTCGACTTTCTCGACTTCCACTTCGGCAGCTACATCTACCCGACATTCAACATCGCCGATTCGGGTATCGTCTGCGGCGTGATCCTCTACGCGTTCCTGTCCTTCCGGAGTCCGCAGCCCGAGTCTCCCGCAAAGAACAATGCGCCGTAGGACCGGTCTTTGACCGGTCGCGGCTAGTCCAGCCGCATTCAGCCGCCGAGTCCGGTCACAGACCGGACCTACTCACCTCGCTCCGCGAACAGCGGCACCGCCGCCCATTTCGAGCCCGAAAACAGGCCGCGGTCGCTGAGCTTCAGGTCGGGAATCACCAGCAGCGCCATGAACGACAACGTCATGAACGGCGCCGCCAGCGTGCTGCCCAGCGCCTTCGCCGCCGCGTCGATCTCCGTGTAGGCCGCCGCCACCGCACGGCCCTCGCCATCGGCCATCAGTCCGGCGATCGGCAACGGCAGCACCCTCGCCTCCCCACCGCCAACCGCGGCCAACCCGCCCTTGTGCGCGATCACCAGGTTCACCGCTGCCGCCAACGACTCGTCGTCCGCCCCCACCGCCACGATGTTGTGGGAGTCGTGCGCGACCGACGAGGCCAGCGCCCCCTCCCGCAGCCCGAACCCGCGGATGAATCCCACCGCGACCGCCGCCCGCGGTTCGTAGCGATTGACCACCGCGATCTTCAACAGATCGCGTGCCGGATCCGCCACCGCCGCCCCGGCGACGACCGTCGGCTTGAGCTTCTCCCAGCGCGTGATCAGTTGGCCGTCGAGCGCCCTGATCACGTTGAGCCGCCCCGACTGCGCAGCCACGCGCAAGTCCGCCGGACGCCGCGGCTTCGCCCGGAAGACGTTGGCCACCTTCGGCTGTTGCCGCGGCAGCAGCGACCGGCCGTCCCGCGCCACGAGCTCGCCGCACAGGTAGGTGCGCCGCACCCGCAGCGTCTTCCAGCCCTCGAACACGATGAAGTCCGCCGGATCGCCGGCCTGCAGCAGGCCGACGTCGAGCCCGTAGTGCCGGATCGGGTTCAAACTCGCGCAGGCGAGCGCCTCGAGCCGGTCGCAACCGGCCACCAGCGCCCGTCGTACGTGTTCGTCGAGATGCCGGCGCAGCAGGAGGTCGGGATGCAGGTCGTCGCAGCAGAACATGCAGGCCGCCGGGTGCGACCGCAGCAGCGGGGCCAGCGCCGCGAAATTGCGCGCCGCCGAGCCCTCGCGGATCAGGATCCGCATCCCGGCGGCAATCTTGTCCCGCGCCTCGGCCAGGGTAAAACACTCGTGGTCGGTTGTGATGCCGGCGGCGGCGTAGGCTCGCGCCTGCTCGCCGCGCAGCCCGGGCGCATGACCGTCCACGGGTTTCCCGCGTTTGCGCGCCGCCGCGATCTTCGCGAGCAGATCCGTGTCGCCACCGAGCACGCCGGGATAGTTCATGACCTCGCTGAGGTACCGCACCTCGGGCCGCGCGAGCAGCTTCGCCACCGCCGCGGCGTCGAGCACGGCGCCCGCGGTCTCGCGGTCCGTCGCCGGCACGCAGGACGGCGCACCGAAGTTGAACTTCAACGGCGAGCGCCGCGCATCGTCGATCATGTAGCGCACACCAGCGGCCCCAAGTACGTTGGCGATCTCGTGTGGATCGGAAACGGTCGCCACGGTGCCGTGCACCACCGCCAGACGGGCGAACTCGCTCGGCGGCAGCAACGAACTCTCGATGTGGATGTGTGCGTCGACAAACCCCGGGGCGATCTGCCGGGTGTAACGGCGCCCCGGCGTCGGCAGGATCCGCACGATCCGGCCCTCGGCCCACTCCACGCGCCCGGGGAAGATGCGACGGCCGACCAGATCGACGATGTTGCCGGTGAGTGAGTTCATGTCGCCACGTCAGCATGGCGAGCCGGTATCATTTGGAAAGCTCCGCCGCATCGCTCGACAAAACCCCGCGCTCCGTTCACCTCTAGCGCTCCCCCCTCCGCGCTTATGTCTTCCCTCACCCTCGCCGGTCTCTGGCTTCTCTCCCTCGGCTCGCCCGAGCCCACCTTTCCTCAGACGGCCGAGCCGCCCGCCGCGTTCACCGATACCATCGAGCTGCCCGGCACGCCCGCGCCCCGCAACAAAGCACCGCTCAACGACGCCGCCGAAACCGGCAGCCTCACCCGTATCC
>JAEXPL010000368.1 GCA_023446865.1 Verrucomicrobiota bacterium
ATTTCGGGCTGGTGAAGCTGCTGGGGCGCACCGAGGGGGCGACGATGACCGGACAGATGCTCGGCTCGCCGAGCTACGCCGCCCCCGAACAGGCCGCCGGTCGTTTCGCGGAGGTTGGGGTAACAAGCGATGTCTACGGACTCGGCGCACTCTTCTACCACCTGCTCACCGGGCGCGCCCCCTTCAGCGCGGCGACGCCCGCCGAGACCCTCCGGCTTGTGCTCGACACCGATCCGGTGCCACCGCGGTTGCTCAACCCGGCCCTACCGCGCGATCTGGAGACGATCTGCCTGAAATGCCTGGCCAAGGATCCATCCCACCGGTACGCCGCCGCGGCCGAGGTGGTCGCGGACGTGGAGCGTTTTCTCGCCACGCGCCCGATCTTGGCGCAACGGCCGGGCGTGTGGTACCGGATCGCCAGATTCGCCTGCCGCCATCTGGTCGGCGTGGCGGCGACCACGGCGGTTATTCTGACGCTCGTCGTTGGATTGGCGCTGGCCTTGGCCGGCGTCCGACGGGCGGTGGTCCAGCAGCGTGAGGCCGATGCCGCGCGCGGCGAGGCCGAGCACCTGGTCGGGTTGATGACCGAGGATTTGAGGCCGCTGATCGAGCAACGGGGCGGCCTTCCCCAGTTGGTGAAGACGACCGAGGCGACGGTCCGGTACTTCGAATCGCTGCCCCAGAATCTGCGCAATGCGAAGACCGACCGGGCGCAGGCCAACGCCCTTTCGACGTTGGCTCGCCTGCGCGGGGTCGCCCTCGACGATCGGGTGGGTGCCGTGGCCGCGATGCGGGAGACGATGGCTCTGCGGGAGAAGATTGTGCGGGAGAATCCCGATGACCCCGAGGCCGCCGACGCCCTGCTGTGGGATGAATATCAGCGGGCATGGATCGAGGGCGATATTGCCGCACAAAACAACGCGGCCAACTGGGAAGCTCATCTCCGCCGGTGGCGGGAGCTGTACAGACGTCATCCCGAGAACCTCCACATCAAAGGGCATCTGGCGATGGTGCTGGGGACCTATGCCTACTACGCCGGCGCGATTTTCGCCAAGCCGGACGAAGTGGCGATTGCCGCCGCCGAGTGCCAGAAATTGACTCGGGAACTGATGGCCGATCCGTCGTGGGGACACTCCGAAGACGATCGGGTTGGCAAGACCCTGCGTTCTTTGGCCACAGCCTTGGCCAACTGCGGCGAGACGGCTGCGGCTGTCGAAGTTGGGGAGCAGGCGCTGGCCTATTGCACGGAGGCGTTGAAGGCCGACCCGGGAAACCTGCTGCGTCGTCAGCAAACGGCGGAGGCGGCGCGAGATCACAGCTACATTGCTTTTTCCAGCGCCAACCCGGAGAAGGGGCGGGACGCCGTGCGGGTCGCCCGCGAGCACTACCGGTTGCTCGCCGAATTGAGCCCGGAGAACCAGGAGTATCGATTCATGTATGCCTGGACGCACCGGATGGAGTGCTTCTATCTCCTCGTCTTCGACTTCCACATCGAAACCACGAGGAAGGCTTTTCGCGACTGCGATGCGCTGCTCGACCCGTTCGTCGGCCGAAAGTCCCGGGCCCCAATGCTGGAGCACTGGACGCTCAATCGTCTCTATCTCGCCCAAATCGCGGCGCTGGCGGCAGAAACGGACGAGGCCCGTAAGGAGATCGAACGGGCAGACACCCGCTGGAGCCTTTGGCAACAGGAGTCGCCCGCGGGCTCGGTTGAGCATTACCGCAACCACCTCAGATTCCTGACCCCGAAGCTTAGGGTGCTCCTCTGGTTGCGGGATGGTCCCGAGGCGACACGAACCGCGCGGGAATGCCTGGCCGAGGTCGAATCGGGGCTCAAATTGGCCCCTGCCAACGCTGAGTTTCCGCTTCGCCGCGCCGTGGCCAATGCCGGTCTCGGCATGGTCGCGCAGCGCGAGGGACGGTTCGCCGACGCCATTCCTTTGTTGCAGTCTGCACTCGAGTCCATGGACGCGCCGCCGCGGGGGCACGCCGTGTACGAGCTCACCTGGTATCGAGGTGCCTCCCGGGTGGCACTCGTGGAGGCCTTGGCCCAGAGTGGCGACAAGGCGAAAGCCCGAGCGCTCGCAGAATCGTTGCTGCCTGGAAAGGGGCGGGCGGAGCCGAAATATTGGCCGAGCAGGGAGTGGTGCGCCCACATCGCGGTTCTTGTCGCCGGTTTGCTCGAACCGGAGGAATCGGTGCGGCGCAGAGAGCTGCTCGATGCGGCCGAGAAACTCCTCACCGCGCCCGAGGCCGAGGGTCGAATCACCGTTTTCGGCAAGGAGGATTTGGCGACGATTGCGCGGCTCCGCAGGGCGGAGGCAGTTCGTGACGATGCGGCGACAGCGCGCTAGCCGCGGCAGCAAGCCCCACCCCGGCAGCGGCTCAGCTCTTCAGCTCGACGATGACCTGGATCTCGACGGCGCAATCGCGCGGCAGGCCGGCCACGGCGACGGCGGCACGTGCATGCTTGCCGGCCTCGCCGTAGAGCTGGACGAACAGATCGCTCGCCCCGTTGATCACCGCCGGGCTGTCCGTGAAACCGGAGACGGCGTTGACGAACCCCGATACCGAAACGAAGCGCGCCACCGCGTCCAGGCTACCGGCCGCGGCCTTGATGTTGGCCAGCGTGTTGAGCGCACACACCCGCGCCGCCTCGTAGCCGCTCGCGACAGTCTGGCCGCGGCCCACCTGACCGGAATGGGTGACCTGGCCGTCGCGCACACAGATCGTCCCGGCGAGGAACAACAGGTTGCCGGTGCGAACACTGGGCAGGTAGTTGCCCGCGGCGGCGGGCGCTGCGGGCAAGATCAGACCGAGTTCGGTGAGTTTCGCTTCGATGCTCATGGAGTCCCTTCAGTCGTACGACTGTCCTCGACCGGCACGAGATCGAAACGGGCAACCTCGTCCACGGTGACCAGCCGCGCCAACTGGTTGAATTGTTGCAGCTGCTCAATCTGCCTGCCGATCCGGTCGGCGACAATCCGCCCGATGCGCTCGCGGTCCTCGGTCCGCCCCTGCACGAGGCGCAGCTCGCGCATCATCGCGAGGCCGCGCGCCATCACCTCGCGTGACATCGCCGGGTTTGCCGCCGCAATCGCCGCATACGCCGGCTCAGGGTCGCCGTTGATCAATTCGTTGTACCCGGCCACCGTCGCCGCGAGGAAGCGTCGGATCGCCCCCGGATGGCGTGCCGCGAAGGCGCGGTTGGCATAGATCACCCGATACGGGTCGAAGCCCGAGTCCGCCACGAGCAGAAAACCCACCTTGGCCCCGCGCTGTTCCGCCACGAACGGCTCCTGGGTCACGAAGCATTGGCGCACCAGCGACTCGTCGGCGATGAAGCCGGTGAGGTCCGTGGTATACGGCATGAGATCAAATCGCACCCGCTGGCTCCGCTGCAGGAAGTCGACCCAGACCATGCTCGAGTTCGCAATGAGGGTGCGCCCGTCCAGATCCCGGAAGTTCCGGAGCGGGCGCGTATGATGGAACATCAGCCCGAGCGGGCTGCGCTGCATCTCGGCACCGACGATCACCAGCGGACGCCCGCGCGCTGCCGCCGCAATCACGCAGTTGCCGTCGGTCGCCCCCAGCTCCGCTTCTCCCGTCGCCACTCTCTCCTTCGCCTCCACGCCCGGACCTCCAGGAGCGATCTCCACCTCCAGTCCCTGCGCCTGATAGTAACCGCGGGCCTGCGCCAAAAAATAACCTCCCGACTCGATCTGCGGATACCAATCAAGCTGGAAGCGCACACGCACCGGCGCCGGTGTGTGCAGCGCGTCCGACTCCGCCGGCGCCTGGCGCCCACAGCCGCCGAGCAACATCGCCGATCCGGCCAGTGCGAGAGTAAGCAGCCATTGCATCGAAGGTCGCAGGCAAACGGGGCCGCGCCGGCGAGGCAATCCGCGGTTTCCGCGCTGACGAACGGGCCCGTCCTGCTGTCAGCGCCGAAACCGCTCCGTTCACTCGGCCGCGAGACGAAGGCGGTAGAAACCGCGTTGCTGGCCGCTCGCCGGAACCAGCCGCCAGACAACCTCCTCCAGACCGCAGCCGCAATCGACGATCTCCTCCGTGCGGCCGCCGGCCGGCACCACGCTCCAGTTGGCCAAATCCGTGGACTGCTCGAGCGCAAAACCGACCCCCACCGTGCCGGGACGCCGGCGGAACGCGAAGGCCAGCGCACTGCTGTCCAGTACTGGTCCGTTGAGCAGAGCGCCGAGGCCACCCGGGTTGGCCGTCCGCGGATCGGTGCCCAGCGCGTACTCGATCAGGTTCGCCATCCCGTCGCCGTCCGGATCGGCTTGGCGGCCCCACACCGTCGCCTCCCGGGTGGCGTCCGCCAGCTCCCCATCGGTGAAAGGCCCGTGCAACCACAGTTCGTAGAGCGCCGGCGCCGCCTCCTCCGTGTACGTGATCTCCAGATAGGGCGCGGAACTCGTGCTGTACTCGGAGGCTTTCAGGCCGATGCCGGTGACCGGACTACGCACCAGCATCAGGCCCTGGTTTGCCACGGTGCCGGCCGCCCATTTCTGCACGAGCATCGTCAGGTCGACCGGTGGGTAGAAGACGTGGTCCCAGTTCGCGGAACCGCTGAGCTGGAGGATGCGCCCCACCCGCTCGGCGCGGTCGCCGCCGGGCGTGGTCCACGCCACGCCCGTCGCGGCGTTGTTCCACGTCACGCTGCCCTCGGTCCAGTCGCGGGTCACCCGGTAGAGATCCATGTATTGCTCCGGCTGGTAGTTGCTTTGCGACCAGACATAGAACGCCACCCGCGCCGAGACGACCCGCCGCCCGCTCAGCGCCGCCGGCAGGTCGAAACGCACGAGGAACCGGTCGATCGTCGAGACGTAGCTTGTCCCGCCGTAATTGGTTGTCGGGTTCGAGGCCGCGATGAACGCGTCGGCGCTCTGCGCCGCGCCCTGGAGCCGGATCGTGTGCTGCACCTGGCTCGGATCGAGCGTGCTCGCCGTGATCTGCGCGGAAAGTACCGACTCGTTGCCCGCCGCATCGTAGGCGCTCACGCGGTAGGTGTAGGCCGTGTCGGCCGTCAGGCCGCTGTCGCCGAAGCTCGTCGTGGCGCTCGTGCCCACCACCGTGCCGTTGCGGTAGACGCGGTAGCCGGTCACGGCGCGATCGTCGGTCGCGGGATTCCAGGTGAGCTGCAGCGTGGTCGTGGTCGCGCCGCCCGCCTGCAGCCCGGTGGGCATCGAGGGGGCTGTGGTGTCGCCGGGATCGACCGTCGTCACGGTGAGCGTGTTCGACGGGTTCGACTCGTTGCTCGCGGCGTCGCGCGCCGTCACGCGATAGCTGTAGCTGGTCGCCTGCGTGAGCCCGCTATCGGTGTAGGTGAGCCCGGTGGCCGTTCCGATCGGTGTCGCCCCGCGGTAGATTCGGTAGGAGGTCACACCGATATTGTCGGTCGAGGCGTTCCAGCGCAGCGCCACCGTGGTCGTGGTAATCGAGTCGGTCCTGAGATTGCCCGGAGCGGTGGGTGCCTGCGTGTCGACCGCCGCGGGCGTGGTCACCGGCAGGCTGTTGCTGTCGCCCGATTCCAGGAGCGAGCCGTTCACCGCGCGCACCGTGTAGGTGTAGCTGGTCGAAGCGGCGACGGTGGTATCCGCGAACGTGGTGCCGCCCACGAACGAGCGCAGCGTGCCGTTGCGGAAGATCCGGTAGCCGGAAACGCCGGACTCCGTGTCGCTCGATCCGGTCCACGAGAGTTCGACCCGGTTGTAGGCGACGGTTGTCGCCGCGAGGGCGGAAGGACTCGAGGGCGGCGTCGTGTCGGTCACGGGCGTCCAGCCGGCGAGGCGGGCGAAGAGCCACCAGATCGCGTAGGCCTTGCGGTTGGCGTTGAGCGCCTGCGAGTGCGCTGAACCGCAGTCGTACCAGTCGGTGTTCTGCACGTGGGAGTTTTGCCACGCGGTCGCCCAGTTGCGCGACTGGCCGTTGAGCACGTAGTCGCAATTGTCGTTGGCCATGAGCTCCATGTAGTTCACGAGCCCGTCGGGGTCGTAGCTCTCGATGTCGGCGAAATCGAAGAGGGCCTTGTTGTTCGTCCGGCAGTAGTCGCGGATCTGGTTGTTGCGCACGTTTACATTGCCGCTGGCGCCGCCGCCGTTGAGGTGGCCGGTCATGTAGATGAAGCGTACGTTCGGAAACTCCGTCTCCAGCCCGCTCATCAGCGTGAGGTATTGCTGGATCTCGGCCTGCGTGCCGTCGACCTGCCCGCACCAGGACCACATGATCACGTTCACCTGCGGGTTCGCCTGCAGGTACGTGCGCGTCGCCACGGCCCAAGCGGTGCGGTTCGGGTTGCCGAGATCGGAAGCGCCCGATCCGCCGAAGTTGCCGTAGAAATCGCGGTAGTCGAGCGCGCCGCCGGTGCCGCCGTTGTTGAACGTGAAGAGATTGTCCGGGAACGCGTCGGCCTGCTTCGCGTTCATGAAGGCGACCAGGCCGCTCATGCCGTCGGAGATCTGGCTGCCGTGCGAGGTGTGTCCGTAGGCGATGTGCAGCGTCTGCTTCGCCTGCTGGATCGCCGCCGCCGGCACCGCGTTGAGGTTGGTCCGGGTGTGGTCGGCGATGATGCCCTGACCGTTGCTCTGCGACACAAGAAGGCCCAGCGCTCCCAGAAGAGACGCCGCCAATGACCAGATACGCGATGAATGCATGATGGACAGGTGTTCGGTGGCCGGGCTTGAACTCCTGCCGCGCGCGGGGCAGGGCAAAGAACCGCGCGCATCTTCGCCCCCCAACGCCGTGCGCAAAGCGAGAACTCGCGAGCGCCAGTCAACTCACGGGATTTTGATCCGGCTTTTTTGCCAGGTCTTTACCGTTCCGCAGCGCCCGCAACGAGACCACCGCGCTCGAGCCGAGCATCAGCAGCGCCGCCCCGATCGGATGCAGCCAGCCAGCCGCCGCCACCGCCATCCCGAGGGCGTTGTACGCCGCGGCGAAGCGCAGGTTGGCCGTCACTCCGGCCCGCACCCTCCGCGCCGCATCGATCGCCTGCGGAAGGAACCGGAGGTCGTCGCCCAAGAAGACCGCCGGCGCCGCCGCCTGCGCCAGTGCCGTGCCGCCCCCCATCGCGATTGCGCTGTCCGCCGCGCTCATTGCCGCCGCGTCGTTGATGCCGTCGCCAATGAAGACAACGACCCGCCCCGCGGCACGCTTCGCCTGCACGGCGGCGTGCTTCGCGTCCGGCGTGAGTCCACCACTCCACAACACCTCCCCGAACGGCCGGGCCGCCGGCGCCGCATCGCCGGTCAATACCTCGGCCGCCACCCCGAGCGCACGTAGTTCCGCAAAGACCGCCGCCGCCCCGGCGCGCCACGCCTCGCCCAGCACCACCAACGCCGCCGGTTCCCCCCCGACCGCCACACCCACGCCGCGACCGTCGGTCGCATCCGCCGCGGCCGTTACGCCCACCCATTCCGAGGTCCCGATCCTCACCGCGCGCCCGTCGACCATCGCGCTCACCCCACGCCCGGGCTCCACGCGCACTTCTGCTGCAACCAACGCCGAGGCCCCGGCGAGCGCGCGCGCGATCGGATGGTCGAGCCCGCGCTCGACCGCCGCCACCGCGTTCCGCAGCCAAGTCTCACGCTCGCGCCACGCCGGTTCGATCCGCCACTCGCTCACCGTCAGTCGATCTGCCGAGAGAGTCCCGGTTTTGTCGAAACACACGTGGTCCGCCCGCGCGAGCACGTCGATCACGTCGCCGGTCCGGGCGACCAGGCCCAGATCGGTCAACCGCACCAGCCCCTGCCAGACCGCCAGCGGTGTCGCCAAACCCAGGGCACACGGACACGCCACCAGCAGCACCGCCATGCTGTTGAACAGCCCCACGACCCAGGTCGTGCGCCACGTCCAGAACATGAAAGTCGCCACCGCGACCAGCAGCACCACCGGAAGGAACGCTGCCGTCAGCCGGTCCGCCTGTCGCTGGAGCGTCGAGGGCGCAAGCCGCGCCGCAGCCACTGCCTCAAGCACCGCATCCAGCCGCCGCGCGCCACCCGCCGCCGTCACCTCGATCTCCAGTTCGCCGTCGATGGCGTGCGTGCCCGCGAGCACCGGATCGCCCTCGCCGCGGACCTGCGGACGCCATTCTCCGGTCATCGTCGTCGCTTGCACAAAGCTCCGGCCACGCCGCACGATGCCATCGACGCCGATCGCCCGCCCCGGCCGCACGCGCACCCGTTCGCCGGCCTGCAGCGCAGTCACCGCGACGGGACTGCCGTCGAGCCGTTCGGCCAGATCGTACCGCTCGCGCGTTTCGTCGACCGCCCGCAACGCCTTCGCCCGCGAGCGGGCCCCGAGCGTCTTTCCCGCGGCGTAGATCGCCAGCAGGATCGAAATCACCTCGTAGTACACCGCGCCGGTGCGGGCCAGCGTCGCGGTGAGCGAGGCCCCAAAGGCGCCGAGCAATGTCACCAGAAACAGCTGGTCCACGGCGATCCTCCGCGCCCGCGCGGTCGCCCACGCCTCGCGCAGCAACGCCGGCAGGAGCAACACGCACACCCCGGTTGCGCCCGCGATCAACACCCCGTGCACCAGCCAGTAGGCCGAGCCCTCCGGCGGCGTAAGGTTCACCGCCAAACTGAACACCATGCTCTGCCCGGCGACCACCGCCGCCACGCCGATTCGCCACCACGCCCGCAACACCGCCGCAGCATCAAGCTCGACGCCGGGTCGCCCGGCACTTCCCGGGACGGCGGTCTCGACCGCGGAGTTGGTCGTGGCTCGGTTCATCGCAGGCCGACACCGTTCCGGGAACCGCGCCGCTGCGCAAGCTCGGCGCCATTTCCCCCTTCCGCCGCCGCCTTCTCTTCGCCTTCATCCGCGCATGCACTTCGATCTCGCCACTCGCATCGTCACGCTCGGCGTGGGCGAACTGGCGGGGTTTTCCCTCGGCCCGCGCGACTCCGGGGGCGGCGCCGGCGGCCTCTGGCGCGCCCAGCTCGGCCAGCACTGGCACAACGAACACCGCCAACGCTCCGCCGAGGAGCCGGGCGCGCGCTTCGAGGTGCCGGTCGCCGGCGACTACCAGCACCGCGGCTGGACCTTCCGGCTCTCCGGTCGCATCGACCAGTACCTGCCCTCCCCGGCCGGTGGCGTGCGTCTCCGCGAGCTGAAGACAGTCACACGCCCGCTTCCCGCTCCCGAGGCCGAGCTGCAGGCCGAATACCCGGACTATTTCGCCCAGCTGGCAGCCTACCTCGTGCTCCACGCGCTCGCCCCCGGCGCCGAAGCAGCGCGTGGCGAACTTGTCTTCATCGAGGCAAGTTCCGGCCTCGTACAGGTCGTCGCCGCACCACCGGCCAGCGCGGCAATTCTCCACGGCCAGCTCGACGAACTGGTCGACTTCCTCGACGCCCGTCGCCGCGCTCGCGACCGCCGCCGCGCTCTGCCCGTCCGCCCCGCCTTCGCCGAGTTCCGTCCCGGCCAGGAGCACGTGCAACGCGACCTCCGCGCCGCACTGGGAATCGAGCTTGTCGTAGCGGAACGCGTGAGCGTTTCGTCCCCTTCGCCGCTCGCCGGAGCGGCGACTTCCGAGGTAGGGCGAACCGTCCCCGGTGAGCCGGCTCCGGCCTCCGACCACCGTTCACCGGCCACCGGCATCCTCTGCTTCGAAGCCCCCACCGGTTTCGGCAAAACCGGCTGCCTGCTCGAGTTCGCCCTCACCGCGCTCAAGGAGGGTGTGTACGACCGCCTCGTCTACCTCACCGGCAAGTCCACCGGCCAACTCCAGGTCGTGCGCCAGCTCGAGGCCATGCTCGCACCCGCCGAGGTAGGGCGAACCGACCCCGGTGAGCCGTCTCCGCCATCCGCCGACCGTCCTCCGCCCACCGCCCACTGTCCACCGCCCACCGCCCACCGGCTCCCCGTCTGGCAGGTCCGCTCCAAGGCCGAGCACTGCGTCAACACCGTCTACCACTGCCTGCCCGACGCCTGCCCGTTCCTCGCCGACGCCGCCGAGCGGTGGCCCGGCTCCGGCCTCGCCCGCTTCTACCTGCTCGACGGCGAGCCGCGCGACCTCGAGTCGCTCCGCGCCGCCGGCCGCGCCGCGCGGCTCTGTCCCTACGAGATCACCCGCGCCGCGCTCCCCTTCAACGACGTCTGGGTCGGCGACTACAACTACGTCTTCGCCCCCGCCAACCGCGGACTGTTCTTCGAGCAGCCCGGCTTTGATCCAGCGTCCACCCTCCTGATCGTCGACGAGGCACACAACTTGCCCGCGCGCGTGGCCGACGCCTATTCGCACACGCTGCGCGCCGCCGACGCCTGGACCACCTACGACGCGCTGCGCGCCGCCCGCGCCCCGGCCAGCTTCATCCTCGCCTGGGAGTCCTGGGCCCGCGAACTCGACGATCTCCGCCCCTGCGACGCACTCGACGGCGCCACCGAGATCGGCCTGCGCGCCGCCGCCGGCCGCCTCGCCGTAGTCGTGCCCGCCACCGCGCTCAACTTCGTCGCCCTCGGCCCCCGTGTCTCCGAACTTTTGTGGCAACTGCCGCAGCTCGACGAGTTTCTCGACGCCGCCGAACTCCCCAAGCTCCTCTGGTCGCCCGCCCGCGGCGAACTTCGCGTCACCTGTCTCGACGCCGCCAACGCGATCGCCGCCACGCTGCGCGAGTTCCGGCACGTCGTCCTCACCTCGGCCACCCTCAATCCGCCCGACGCCTTCGCCACCGCCTGCGGTCTCGATCGCGCTGCCACCCAGGCCACGCCCGCCGCACCCGAACCGCCTCCCGTGGATCTCGGCACCACGCTCGGCAAGCTTCCCCGCGCCGCCAAGAAGACGCTGCGTGGTCTCACCACTGGTTCCGCCCTTCTCCGCGTGGAGGAGGCGCAGGCCGCTCCACCGCCGCCGTTTCTGCGCGCCGACACACCGTGGCGCCGCGGTGCGTATCGCGTCGCCATCGACAGCCGGGTCGACACCCGTTGGGAACGCCGCACCCACCATTTCGAGGCCACCGCCGCCACAGTCGCCCAGCTCTGCGCCGCCGCGGGCCTGGTGTCTCCGCCGGAGGGCGCCACCGCGGCGACGCCGATTCCCGCGCACGGCGGCGACGGAGCGCCGCCCTCCAGCGCGCCCACCGAAGACCACCGCCCACTGTCCACCGCTCAACGGTCGCCGGTCGCCGTCTTCTTTCCCAGCTACGCCTACGCCGAGGCGGTCGGGCAGACCTGCGCCGCGTCGCATCCCGCGCTGCACATCGCGCAGCAGCCCCGCGGTCTCGATCTCGCCGCCCAAGCGGCGTTCATCGAGACCGCCCTCACGCGGCACGACGCGCTCTTTCTCGTGCTCGGCACCGGTTACACCGAGGGCATCGACCTGCTCGGCGGCCGCGT
>JAEXPL010000384.1 GCA_023446865.1 Verrucomicrobiota bacterium
TCCACCGTCCCGGCCGCTTCATGTCGCCGTCGTGTCCCTCGTCCGCTGGCACTTCACGCCCCGCGTCGCGTCGCGGGCGGCGCACCGGCACCTCCGCCTTGGGCGAGAGAGCAATCCCGCTCCTCAAAACAGAAAAGGAACAACATGCCCGCCAAGAACGCCACCGCCCCGCAGCTCAAGCTCGTCACCACCGCCACCAAGCTTCCGGTGAAGACCTTCCGTCTCGGCCACATCAAAGCCGCCATCTGGGAGAACGAGTCCGACCAGAAGAAGTTCTACAACGTGACCTTCGCCCGGACCTACATGGACGACGCCAAGGCCTACCACGACACCGCCAGCTTCGGCCGCGATGACCTCCCGCGCGTCGCCAAGCTCGCCGATCTGGCCCACACATTCATCTTCGGGCTCCTCGCGGAGCAGCGAACCCAGCAGAGCGCCTGAACCTCGCGCCCCCAGTGGCGACCGGACACCCCGGTCGCCTTCTTCGTGTCCTCCGCCGGTGAAAAGGATGCTGTCTCCACGATACGGTGGCCAAAACCCTACCCTACGGAAAACTCCGACTGGCTTCTGCCCCTCCCAATTTCCTCGCCCCCCCCGCACCCCAAAGCCCACACTGCCTGCTAGATTTCCCCCTGTCAGGCGTTCCACGTCCCAACCCATGTTACCTTGACTCATTTGAAATGTGGCGCGTCGTAAACGGTCAAAAGGTTTGGCGAAACAAAGCAGGAACCCGATTCTTCACTTGGGACTCACTTCATGGGGAAATCGAAGTATTTAACAAGAGAGGATGCCATTTGGGCGCATTAGGCGCGACGACCGGTGCCTACTGCGGACCGGCTGTTCCTGGGAGAAAAATAGACCTCAATTGATTATGACTTTCATAGACAAAGTGCTCGCCGGTGAGGAATTCGAGGACCAGATCGATAATTATATCGAGACGTGGCACAGGGAGCCCAATGATCTGGAACTGCACGACTATTTGGGACTTACCGAGCAAGAGTATGCTCTCTGGGTTGAGCAGCCAGAGTCTTTACGGTCGATTCTATTCACACGGAAAATGGGGAAGCTGTCTCAAGTCGAAGATTGGGATGCAGCTCATTTGATTGCTGCGCGCTCGCAATCACAGCAGGATCCAGAGGTCTTGCTCACATGGCTCAGAAAGAAAGGATTGCTATAGGTGCAATCTCCAGAAGAGAGGCTTGCGGCTAGCTGGCTTGCGCGACTCAAACTTTCTCCGCCATTCGAAATTGAGGAAGTCCTTCGACAGTTCGCGCAAATCGATGAAGATGACATACCGTTTGATGCCGATGCGGTCTTGATTGCGCGCGGAGGGGGAAGCCGGCCGAACGTTGTCATTCGGAGGAATCTGCCGGAAACGCGCCGCAATTTCACACTGGCGCATGAACTTGGGCACATTCTGATCCCATGGCATGCTGGGCCATTCGTCTGTAAGCCAGAACCGAACACGCCGAACGACGGTTTGTCCGAGTTCCTCCATGGGGAACTTGAGAAGGAGGCAAATCGTTTCGCGGCTGAGTTTCTGATCCCGACATCTTTCGTACAAAATTTGTGGGATCGCATCGCTGACCCTATAAAGATGCTCGAAGTGACTGACCGAGCAAATGTATCGAGATTGGCTGCGAGCTTCAAGTTTTTGCG
This sequence comes from Verrucomicrobiota bacterium, assembly GCA_023446865.1. Lineage (GTDB taxonomy): Bacteria > Verrucomicrobiota > Verrucomicrobiia > Opitutales > Opitutaceae > CAJCBL01. The sequence goes on from JAEXPL010000384.1 coordinate 1,660, forward strand.
CTGCCTGCCGCCGGATCTGGTAATGGTCGAGGTCAATGCGAATGGCGAGATTGTCCGGTCGGGGCGCACAGATCGGAGTCTGCTGAGGGCTCCCGAAAAAGGTTCGTTCTGGAACCCTGCGGAATACGCGAAAATGGGTGCTAAGGTCGGAAGCGTAACCTCCTCCTTAGGAGCGATATATTGGGTGGATGCCCGGAACGCTTTTCTGGAGAAGCCAGAGTTGCGACAAGACTCTACCGGGCGGGAGATTGCGGATGCGATCTTTAGCGATCTTCGCGGAAGATACAACAAAGACGACTTGCTTAGGTCGGTCAATGGCATGATCGCATTTGCAAATGGACGCATCAAGCAGGCTCAGTCTGGTGACTTATACACATTCCTTTGTTTGAGATTCAAAGAACGTCCGCGTTCGGATTTGAGGGAGTTCGTCGAGCACCCACGTTTTAGAGAATTTCTCGCAGTTCGCGTGCGAGAGCTTGCCGCTCGCCGAAAATAGGAGCCGAAGCCAGCGCGGTTGATCTTGTGCCTAGAAGGCGGGTGCAGTTTAGCCGTCCGTGTGAGTTGATGTTGCAGCGTTTGCGGCGGACAGTTTTGAAGCATGGACTTTTCGGTCGTGCGGTGCTGCGGGGATGCTTTGTAGACTCGTCGAATCGGACCGACGCCGCGTTCTTGTCGCTGGCCGGAATGCTTTCCTCTGTGTTCAACATTCCGTCGCACCGGGCAGCCCATCGTAGCATAAGGCGACAAACAAGCGCACTGTTCACTCGAAGGTTGGGAAGCTCCTATTTGTTCGCTTCGGGCAAACGCACAATGTTGCTCGCTTCGCTCGATTTCTTCGAGCGACTGCCAGCCGCTGATTTCTCCAGTGTACACCCGGTCAAGGTAGTATCGCTGCGCGATCTCCACCCCGCACAAGCAGGTCCTCCGCTTCCCCCTCGTTGGTCCCGCTGCGCGGGACGCGGCCTCGGCGCTCCCGGACAGTGCTTTGACTTTTGGGTGTGGGGCGAAATCGCCAATCGGCAGTAGGCGATAAGGTCACGAGACGTGACGCACGCCCCACGGGCCGAACGGCATGAACCATGACTCAAGACAACCCGTTCGGTGAGGTCGTTTACTCCTATACCCGCAAGCAGGCCATCGAGGACGGTGTCCTTGTTGACCTCAGTGGGATCGAGACGATCAAGGAGCAGTGGAGGTATCCGTTCGCGTGCACCGCGACGGTGTGGGCGATCATCGAAGCCGCCCTGCAAAAGGACGGTCAGGATCTCAACGGGATCTGCCACGACATCTCCTGGATGGCGTTGATCGCAGTCCGCACCGGGCGTCAGGACGCCGGCCAGATCCACTTCAAGGTCATCATCTCCGGGACCAAGCACGCCCTGAAACTGCACATCGGTCCCGGAGACACCCCGGCTCCGGTGCTCACGCTCATGCTCCTGCACGAGGACTGACCACGGGGGCTTCGTGCCCCCCTTTTCGTCTGCCAATGGGCTCGGAAGAGGCGCAACACCTCCCGCGTTTTCGGTAGGCGTGCGGTGCTGCGGGTGGAGGCATGCGCGGGTTTGCTGCTGGCGGGTCGGGCGCGTTGGCGTGCTGACCGGAACAAAAACGAAACCCGAACTCCGCGTATCCGCGCCTTAAAACCATGCCTTCCGCCCTCGAATCCTCGCTCGCCAGCACCGCCAACGGCTCCAGCACAAACGCCACTTTGGACGAGATCGCTCAGCTCAAACGCCAGTTGCTTCAGGCCGAAATCCGTCTCGCCAAGGCGCGGGCCACGGCAGCCGGCGCCGAAGCCGACGCGAAAGTCCTGAATGCGCGACTCCGGGCGATCACGCGGTGATTCGGCGTTGATCGTCCGCGTTGTGCACGAGGCCGGCCCGCGAGCCGGCCTCGTTTCATTGGCGCTCACGCCGGCTTGTTGTCGCCGGTCTTTGGTGTCTTCTGCTCCTGTTGTTTCCTGAGCAGGCGGCGTTCGAATCCGGGGTGGATGACGCGTTCGGGTGTCATATGCACGTAGCCCATCTGCACGGCATGGCGGACCAACTCGCCTTTCTGATGGATGCCACGCTTTCCCATGATCGATTTGCGGTGCGTGTTCACCGTATACCGCGAAAGCCCCAGCCGATCCGCCGCCTCCTGGTCGTCCGAGCCGTCGCCGATGGCCGAGAGCACCAACTCTTCTGTCTGCGTCAGTTCATCGAGGGTGATTCGGCGAGGTGGTTTGAGATGTGGCTGGAACGAGTCGCTGACGTACGTCCGCCCTTCGAGCACTGTCTCGATTGCGGCACCAAGGCTGGCGTTGCCGTCACAGTGCACATCGAAGAGGCCGTTGAAACGCAGCCCGCGGAGGAGTGAGAGCGTACGGGCGTCGTGGCGTGCGGTCACGACGAGGATGGGCAACCGGCCATCGATGAAGGGTTCGATGTGTTCGAGCCCGTCCATGTCCTCGACGTGGGCGCCGGTGATGAAGAGGTCGGGTTTCGCGTTCTGGATGGCTTCGAGGGCGTCAAAGCCTTTCTGGTACACATCGACCTGGGCACCGCGCCGGAGTTGCTTCACGTGCCGTGCGATCATTTCGCCGTAGAGAAGGCTGGCCTTCAAGACGACCACCCGAGGAGCAGGATTTGAGGGCGGCGGCATGATCAAGGGGCGGCGGGGGTCAGTTCAAGTTGCCGACCGTTGCCATCGGGCCGGAGGCGCCCGGTGCCGTCGCCGCCGCGCAGCAGGTCGTGCGCGAGGGCATTGCGAACCAGCAGCTCCGTGGCGTCGCGCATGGGCCGGGCGCCGAGGCGTTCGTGGTAGCCGCGCTGGATCACGATGTCGGACACGGCGGGCTCGGGCGTGACCGCGAAGCCGCGGGCGCCGAGCGCTGCGCATTCCTTCGTGATCATACCGCCTGCAATCGCGCACTGTGCCTCATAGTCGAGGCGGTCGAAGACGACGGTGACGGTGATGCGGGCGAAGATCTCGGGCCGCAGCTCGCGCTGGGCATCCTGCCGGACGAGCCGCTCCATCGTCTCGTACTTCGACTTGCGCATCGTCATGATCCGCTGGGCACCGATGTTGCTCGTGAGGACGATGTACCACGCGGAGAAGTCCAACACGCGGTTGCGGCCGGTCGTGAGCCGAGCGGCATCGAGCAACTGGAGGAGCACGTCGAGCACGCGCGGGTGCGCTTTCTCGATTTCGTCGAAGAGCAGTGTGCCGCGGCCTGCGCAGGCGTCGAAGCCCTCGGCGATCCGTCCCGGCTCTTCGCTCGTTCCGAGCAACAGAGCCAGGCGGTCGGCGGTCTGATACTCCGACATGTCGAGACGGACCACGCGGTCCGGCCCGATCAGATCCTCCGTGAAACGCAGCGTGAGTTCGGTCTTCCCGACGCCGGTCGGGCCGAGGAAGAGGAAACTCGCCTTTGGCCGGCCGGGCGACGTCAGGCCGAGTTCGCCGTGTTGCAGTCGCTCGGCGACCAAATCGATGGCGTGATCCTGACCGGTGATGACCGCCTTCAATCTCGCGGGCAACGTACGGAGGCTTTCGCGTTGGGTGTCCGGGAGATTCATGCGGCGGGTTACCAAGTGGTGGCCGCACTGCCCGCGGTCGTGGCGACGGGCGCGGGGGCCGGGGTGCTTTGCTCCTGGCGGCGACCGGCTTCCATCTGCTTGTGCGCCTTGAGCACTTCAGCGCTCTGGCGCAGCAGTAGCGCATACTGCTCCTGCATCTGCTTCTCGGTTTCGGCAACCGAGGCCTGCATCGCCCGGATGGCGCCGGTGATCTCGCGTTGCGTCGCGAGTTCCGCCGCCAACTCATCGCTCGCCGGCAACGGCGCCACGCTTGCCGGCGGAGCCGAGGTGCGCGGGACGGTGGCCACCTCGTCCGCTGCGGTGAGCGGCACTCGCGTGCGCCGGAAGACGGCGTGCGAATCATGGCGCACCGCGGGATTGGCGGGGTCGCGGTAGCCGCGCACCTCGTAACGCGTCTCGACGACCTTGGTCGGAGACAGAGCCGCGACCGGCGCGGGCTCAGGGGCGTGCACGACCATGGGACGCGTGGAGGCGCAACCGGCTGCGAGGAGAGGGAGGAGGAGAAGTCCGGAGTAGCGCACGTTCATCCTTTCGTTGGGTTCGGTGAAGACGGTTGGGCGTCGCCGTCCGGCGGGACGAGGGCGGCGGCCGTTTGCCTGATTCCGGCCAGGCTGGCCTTGTGCGGATCGACCGCCTCCAGCACGTAGACGTAGAATTCCTTCCCGGCGGCGACGCGGACGAAGTAGCCGTTCTCTTCGATGTCCTTGAGCGTGCGCTGGGCGTAGAGATCGAAGACATCGCCCGCGCCTTCACGCACGCCGTTCGAGACCGAACCGGTGATCGTCGTGCCGAGCGCGGTTTGCGTGCGGTCCTGCGTCCCGCGCGCGAAACCGCTGAGCGCGGAGGCGGCGAGGAGTTTCAGCTCCTGCAGGTCGTCGCTCGACATGAGGCGGCCCTTGATCCCGCCCGAGCCGTCGGTGATGCCGTAGCCGTCGACTTCGTGATCGTATTCGCGATCCAGTGCCACGCCGTGGAACGGCAGTTCGCGCCCGTCCTGCCAGACGAAGCGCCACGAGCCGTTGGCCGTGACGCGGTCGCGCAGTCGGCCGGCGCGCGCCATCCCGTGCACGAGCGTGTTCGCCGGAATGACGAGCTTCCCGTTCTGCCACACATCCTCCAGCAGGAGCGCGATGACCGGGGTTTCGAGGTTCGCGCTGTCGACGGTGTTCACGAGTTTGCACTTCAGTAGCGTGCCGAACGGAATGAATCGCTCGGGCGCCTGCGGCTCCGGCCGCACCGCCGGCGTGGAGGTCGTGTCGTAGCTCGCGAGCAGGGATGCGACGCGGACTTTGCGCGGCTTCGCCTCCTGCTTCGCGGCGGGGCGCGAGGTCGCACCAGCCTTCGCTCCAGGAGCTTCGGCCGTGGCGGTGGCCGCCGGCCGGAACGACACGATTCCGTTACCCGGCGCCGGCTTCTCGTTCGGCGATTCGCCTGCCGGTCGCGCCTGTTGCGGCAGGCCGTTTTCGAGCCCTTGGTTCAGCGGCATCCGCATCTGGCCGAGTTCGACCTTCTTGCGATTCTGCGCGGCGAGTTTCTCCGCCTCGCGCACACCGGCTTGGTGCCGGCTGTAGATCCACAGGCCGGTGAAGAGGACCGCGACGAAGATCACGAAGAGCCCGAACTTGCTCTTCAGAAACCGGGTGAGGCTGCGCGGGTTCATGGCGTGGCCTCCTTGGCCGGCGTCGCTTCCACGACGGCCGCCACGGGTGCGCCGCGGCGCGCGGAGTCGATCAGGATGGTGAACGCGTTGTCGGCGCTGAGATCGTTGCGCGTGCCATCGGGCATGCCGACCACGGCGAACTCGGCTTCGGCGCTCTCGCCCGGGGCGAGTGTGCGCGGGCCGTTGGCGATCGATTGCTGAAAACGTTCCTGCGCGACTCGGGCGGCGAAGGTGCTCGGCGCGAGATCGAGCACGGCGTCCGTCGTATTCTTGAGTTGGAGGAGAAACACCACGGCGTCCTCCTTCGAGAAGCGGTAGACTTCCTGAACCGTGACTTCGAGATCGGGCAGGACGACCTTTCGGTTCTGCGCGCGGAGCGTCACGCCTTCGACGGCCTTCGGCACCGAGCGGACGAGAACCGGGTAGGCGCGGGCTCGATCCAAGACGCTCAGACCGATGCGCGGTGAGAACTTCACCGCGTTCGGTGGGCTCTCGACGCGTGCCGCCGTCGGAGCTGTCGGCCGCTTGAAGATCGCGCTGGCGACGGAGTTCGCGACGACGGTGTGCAGCTCGATCACGTAGGCGGAGCCTTCGTAGATCGCCGTCAGCCGCGCGGCGGCATCCGGTGCGAGGCTGCGAACGAGGATGAAGTTGGCGCCGGGCGCGTGGGTGACGTGGAAGCGCAGCGGCGTTCCCTCGTCGACGTCGACGGCGGCTTTCCCGTTTTCGATCAGCATGTCGGCGCCGGCGACGGCCGAGAGCGGACCGGGAAACACGACAGTCGTGACCTCGCGGGACACCGGCAGATCGACCGCTTGCCGCGGATCGAGCGGGAATTCCCGGATCGGTTGCGCTGCCAGCCCGGTCGCGGCTCCGAGCAGGAGCGCGATTGTTCTCCACATCCCCATGTTACGGTCTCCTCAGGTTTTGACGGGTTCGACTTGGAACGCGGCGACCGCGGTCGGATACCGCCCGTTTCGCGTGAGGTCCGGATTGACCAGGAACTTGAACTTCACCCGGTAGCGCAGCACCTCCGTGATCGGCGCGCCCTGGAACGCGCCGACGCGGATCAACTGGA
>JAEXPL010000400.1 GCA_023446865.1 Verrucomicrobiota bacterium
ATCTGGTCCAGCGCCAGCGCGAGCGCGTTGTGCGCGAAATAGTTGTCCTGCGTCACCGCCAACGTGTGACGGAACAGTGTCTCGCTGTCCTTCCAACGCCCGATCTGCCGCACCGTGAGCATGGCGAACACCACCACGGCGGCGACCGCGACCCCACCGCTCGCCCAGCGCAACCCGCGCCGGCCGGCGACGAGCTCCGCCGCGCCCCACACGAGCGCGATCAGCAGGCCGATCGCCGGCAGATAGGTGTAGCGATCCGCCATCGCCTGCCCGCCCACCTGCACCAGTCCGATCACCGGCACCAGCGTCCCCACAAACCACAGCCAGCCGGCGAGAAGGTACGGGCGCTGCCGCCTCTGCCAGACCGCCCCGGCCGTGATCACGCCCAACACCGCGGCGGCCGCGACCACCGGCCCCGCCGCGTGCGCAGCCCGGAACGGATAGATCACCGCGAGTTCAGACGGCCAGAACGTCTTCCCGAGATAGGCGGCGTACGCCTCGAGGGCGTTGGCCACGCGCGCTCCGATGGGATAGGCCGAACTGTTGCCCATCGCCCCGAGGCTGGATTGGGCGATCCAGGTCGACACCGCCCCTCCGGCCGCCAGCAGGAAAAACGGCCACTTCTCACACACCACCGGCCAGAGCCGCGCTGGCGTGAGATCCGTCCGCCGCAACGGCCAGAAGTCGAGTAGCAGCATCACGCACGGCAACGTGACCAGCATCGGCTTGCTCATGAGCCCGAGCGCAAGGGCGAGGCCGCTCAGTGCGCCGAACACCCACCGCCGCCGCCCTCCGTCCGCCCCGGCCGGCTGCTTCCACGCCACGTACGCCAGCAATGAGTGCAGGCCGAACAGCGTGCTCAGCACATCCTTGCGCTCCGCCACCCACGCCACCGACTCGACCCGCAACGGATGCAGCCCAAAGAACGCGGCCACCAGCACGCTGCGCCACACCGCTCCCGTCAGCCGGCGCAAAAGTACAAACACGAGCGCGGCGTTCGCGGCGTGGAGCAACGCGCTCGTCAGATGAAAGCCCCATGCCGCCTGCGCGCCGAACAACTGCGCATCGAGCATCAGCGACAGCCATGTGAGCGGATGCCAGTTCGCCGAGTCGAAGGTGCGAAATGCCCAGCGAAACCCCTCGGCGGTCAAGCCCGCCTGCACGTGCGCATTGCCCGTGACGTAGATGCCGTCGTCGAGATTGATGAATCCGTTGCGTAGCGCCGGCAGAAACACGCCGAGCACCACCGCAAACACCACCAGCGGCAGCCAGCGCGCCGCTCGGCCCGCTGCACCAGTCTCCACCGAAGGGCTCATCGGCCGCGGCCTTCCCCCTGGGCACGCCCGAGCATTCCCTCGATTTCCGCGACCAGCGCCGTGTCACCCTCGAGCGCCGCCATCTCCCGCGCCCGGTGAAGCCGGGCTTCGGCGGCCAGCGCCTTGCCGCCGCGCTGCATCCGCTGGGCGAGTTCGAGAAACAACCGCGCGTTCACCGGGCCGCTGGCGGCCAGCGCCTCCATGTACTCGGTGGTCTTCGCCTCGTCGCTGCCGTCCTCATACCGCACCACAAGTCTGCCGTTGTTCGCGAAGCTGCGCGGATTGTGGCGATACGCCGCAAGCATCAGTTCGAGCGCCTCGCTCGCGCGGCCGGTCTGCTCCAGCCGCTGCACCAGCGGCCGCAACGCGCCCTCCTCGTCCGGCACGAACGTCAGCACCGCGCGCAACTCCGCCTCCGCCGCTGCCCAGTCGCCGGCCTCGCGGCAGAACTGCGCCAGCGGGATGCGCACCGCGCGGCTCGTCGGCATCCGGTCGGCGAGCACGCCGAAATACTCCCGACCGCGCCCGACCTGCCGCGTCCGCAGCCAGAGCTGCGCGAGCTGTTCGTAGCTGTTGAAATAGTAGGGTTCGCCCCGCACCGCCGCGAGCAGCTCCTCCTCGGCCACGGTGTCGCCTCCGCCCGCCTGCGCCACCGCCGCCCGGAGACACGCCTGCTCCGCCGACCAGGGTTGCAGCGCGCTCAACCGCTCCACCGCCTGCTGCGCCGCGACCTTGTCGCCGCGCTGGAGCAGCACGCTCGCCAGATGCGATTGCAGGAAAACGTTCGTCGGGTCCCCCTCCGCCGCCGCCCGGATGATCGCCTGTGCGCGGGCCAACGCTCCCGGCTGCGCCAGCCGTCCGCGCACTTCGGCGTCCTCGCGCATCCCGCGCAACCGGTCCGCCGCAAACGTCCATTGGCCGGTGAACGGCGGCCGTCCCATCAGCTGCTCCATCACGCCGTCCATCGCCAAGCGCCCGAGATCCGTGAACCCGAGTCGCTCGGCCAGCGCACCGTCACGGAGCCGGGCCACCTCGGCCTCCGCCGTCGCGCCGCCCAACACCCGCGCCGCCTTTTCGGCCACGAGCCGCGAGAGCGCGCAGTTCCCTTCCCACGTGAGATGCACGTGCTCGAAGAAATACCGCGGGCCCGCGGGCCGCTCCGCCGCGCCCAGCGCCTCGGCCGCGTCGACCAGCGTCACGCCCGCACCCGCCGTCGTCGCGGCGCGCCGGATCGCGGCATTGATCGCCGCATCGGCGCGGAAACGCAGCGCATCGTGCTGCAACGCCTCCTGGTAAAGTTGTCCCGCCGCGGCCACATCACCGTCGGCCTCCGCGGCCCGCGCACCGAGAAACAACGCCTCGGCCTGACCGGGATCGATGGCGCGCGCCTGCGCCAGCGCCGCCCTCGCCTCGGCCAACCGGCCCGCGCCCAACGCCTCCCGACCCGTTTCGAGCGCGGAAGCGAAGGCAGTGCGCTGGTCCGCCGTGAGCCCCGCCGCCGGGTGCGACAGGAACGGCGCGCAGTCGCGGACGTTCACCGCGACTGTCGATAGGACCACCGGCACCCCGGCGCCCCGGGACTCGTCGAGGATCGTGCCGAGATTCGCCGCGAAGTTCGAATACACCAGCGGCAGCCGCGGATCGTCGGCCGGCACGCCGTGCCCCGCAAACATCTCCATGCCTCGCCAATCCCGGAAGCCCGCGGCCTTCCGGCCCGCCCACGCGATGACCTGCTGCAGGAGCCGGCCCGTGCGGGTGCGCCGCAGCCACACGCTCGCCCGCACCAGTCGCACCGGCATCGGCCGGCTGTCGACCACCGCACCCGCGCCGTACGGGCCGACGACCTCGTTGTTGCCCATATAGACCACGAGCAGGTCGGGCTCGAGCGCCAGCGCCGCGCGGGCGATCTCGACGACGGCGTGCGAATTGATCGCGGTGACGCCGCAGTTCCAGACCTCGATCCGCCGGCCCGGCAACGCGGCCCGCAGCCGCGCCTCGAGTTGCGGCGCGAGACCGAAACCCGGCTCCGGCACGCCCATCGCCGCCGACTCGCCGAGCACGAACACCCGCGCCGTGCCCGCCGGCTTGTGCGCGGCCAGGCGGAAGTTCACCGGCTTCAACCCGAACGACGCCGGCAGGAACAGCTCGGTGAAATGGGGATTCGTGCGCACCATGCCCGGCTGCGTGTCCGGGATGAAGAACCGCAGGTCCCGTCCAAAGCCGCCCACTCGCAGCCCCAGTTCCAGGAGACCGCCCAGCAGCAACGGCACCGCCACCGCCAAGAGCAGCCGCAGCGCCAGCAGGCGCAGACGGGCCAGCCGGGAAACGCCGGAATCAGTGTGGGGCGCAGTCGTCATGTGAGCCGCGAAAAGGCCGACAAGTGACCGGCCCGCGCTCTCCCCTGTCAACGGAGATCAGCCCCGCCCGGGTCCATCCCCGATCCTCACGACGGAAAGGGCTTTCTCAAGGTAGGGCGAGTCGTCCCCGACGAGCCGAGGCTCCCCCGGACGGTTCGCCCCTCGGACAGCCTCACCGTCCGTGCGCCGCAAGCGAGGCTTCCTGAGAATTGGGGGGACCGTCGTCCGCCCGCACCGTCGCACGTCCAGCCTGAGACTACTCGTCGGGAAATCCCTCGTGGCTCTCGTAGAAGCTCGCACCGCCGCTGCTCGTGCGAACGGACCCCGAGACTATTCTTCCGCTCCTATTCTGGACTTCTTCCCAATTCGTGCCCGGGAACTCTTTCGCAATCTCCTGGGAATCGGCTTCCGAGAGGAACTCCGCGAAAACATACGGAAAGACCTCTTGGGGAATCGTGAGATCCTCGACCGTTCGCTTGACCTGCCCCAGCGAGCAATTCTCGGAGCGGCCATAGCGCTTCACGAGCTCCGGGCGTACTCTCGCGAACGCCTCTGCAATCACCTTATTGCTGGGGAATGTACCCTTCATCATCTTATGCCAAAGGTTCGGTGATGCCATCTTGGACAGACGGCTTTGATTGGAAGAAACCGGGCAGGTCCCCGGCATTGGTACTGGTAGCTGGTCGCCTCCGTTGTTCATGCTTCAATGGGCCGTCGACCACGTAATCACACTGGCGACGATCTTCGTCCCGCGGACGAGGGAAAACCCGGCATAGCGATCACCCCCGTCGACCATGAACGGACTCATCCGAAACTCCCAAATCTCATCTCCGGGGATCATCTTCACTTTCAGCTTCTGCCACTCCGAGCGCGGATGGTAGAGCGGCGAGCCCATTTGGCTCTTTCCGTCCTTGGTCGCTTCGAAAACCGCGCGCTCGGCGACTTCAGCTGAAACCGGCCCCACCCACTCACCCTCCGGATAGGGCCGCTCCGCCTTGATCTGGCCAGCATCGAACGGCAACGACGCACAACCGGTCAGCACCAGCGCCAGAGAGAATAGGCCGAGCCACTTCATCTTTGTGAGACGTTCAGATCAGAGGAACGCCGGCTCTCTGGCTCAGTCGCAGCGGACGGGGCATTTGCCGGCGTTCCATGCTGTGGCTTATTGAGCACAACCCCCAGGGTTGGCCTCACTCTTCTATAGCGCCCAATTATCTCAGCGACGTTGTACGGAGCGGAACTGCCTCGGTACGGCCGAATGATAATGCCCTTATCGACCTTGCTGATCACAAACATAGCCGTGGTAACTCCGCACAAGTAGGTGTGTACGGCACCAAGCTCATCATTCTCAGCATCGCCACCGCTCGCCCTGAAAGATCTATATCCATTCCTCGAACACCATACTGCCGCCGCATAAAGCGCATAGTCTCTGTCGCCCCAATGGTCCTGTGCGAGGAGAACGCGGACGTCCTGATTCGGGGCCTCGCTGAAACTCGCAGATAGGACTGCGTCCTCTTCACGAAGAGTCGTCGTACAGGAAGCAGAGAGTACAACGATGAGTAATAGGAAGGGAACCTTCATGGCTTTGCCGAACAGTGGGATTCACCGGCACTCAGTGCTGGTTTCGACGGGGTTGGTCTGCCGGCAGTCGACCCACTCGGTGGGTCTTTGCCCGGCAGTCTCCGAAGCCGAAACCGCACCGACTCGCGCTTTGGCGCCGCGAGGAAAAGCGAGTTCGGCCATGTGGTTCATGGCCGGCAGCGTAGTGCCCGAGTCACGGCGTTCAAGGGAATTGCCGGCGCCGCCGCCTCGGCGCGGCCCTTCACCCTCCCGGCGGCGATCCATCACGGGCGCCAGCGGAGCAAAATGATCACCGGACGCGCAACGCACCTGCGCCGCACCGAAGGATTCCGCTGGTCAGCACTCGCGCCCGCAGGCCGCCCCGCCCCTTGAGCCACTCGCAGGCGCCGGGCGCCACCGCCACGTCCATCCACTCGCACGGCGCACACTCCTCCGCGCCACGAAAGCGCACGCCCTGCAGCTCGAACTCCCGGCCGACCAGCGCCAGCAGATCCGCCCCTCGGGTGTACACGTTGCGCCGTACCGCCGTCGGTCGCCCACCGGTGTATCCCAGCGCCGCGACCAGCGCCTCGTAGGTCTCCATCGCGAAGAACGTGATCTGCCCCTTGTAGTCGGGCTTGTAGTCGAAAAAACGGTCGCCGGACAACCCTCGGCCCGCGACGCACTCCACCGTCTCCACCTCGATCGTCGGCTCCGTTCCCGCCTGCCGTCCGTGGTGTCCGTAGAAGTTATGCCCGGGCGAGATCACCAGATGGCAGATCTCGATCGCGTGCTCCGGCAAAGCTCCGCCTGGGTTCGCGTTTGGCATGGTGGAAAGCGCCGCCCATCGTGCGCGTCCGCGCCACCGACGCAATCCCGCACCCGCACCATCGCCCGGCGCCGGAGGCGGTTTCGCCACCGGCGGAGGTTGACCCTCCCCGTTTGCCCCACGACCCTCCCCGTCGCCAACCTGCCCCCGCACCATGCGCATCCTGTTCTTCGCCCACCTCAAGGAACTCGCCGGCTGCGCCGAAATCGACCTGCCGGCCGACGACCTCGACTCCGAGCAACTCTGGGCCCGCCTCCTCGAACGTATTCCCGCGCTTGCCCGTGTCCGTGGCCAGACCCGCCTCAGCCGGAACTGCGAGCTGGCGGGAAACACCACCCGCTTCCGCGCCAACGACGAAGTGGCCCTCATCCCGCCCGTGTCCGGAGGTTGACCATGCAACGCGAGATCGCCCTCACCGACCGGCCCATCGACCTGCGCCGTCCGCTCCCGCCCACGTTGGCCGGAACCGCCGGTGCCGTCGCCGAGTTCCAAGGGCTCGTGCGCGCCGACGAAGCCGGCACCCGCATCTCCGCCCTCGAGTACGAGGTCTACGCCCCGATGGCCGAACGCGTGATGCACCGCCTCTGCGAAGAGCTGCCCGCCGCCGGCGATTGCCTCTTCGCCCGCATCACGCACCGCGTGGGAACCGTGCCCGTCGGCGAGGCGGCCATCCACATCGTCGTCGCCGCCCGCCACCGCGCCGCCGCCTTCGCTTTCCTCGCCGCTTTCATGGACCGCCTGAAACAGGAAGTGCCGATCTGGAAGGTCCGCGCCCTCGACTCGACCGGGCAACCGATCCCGCCCGCCGCATGACCTCCCCCGCCTCCGCGCTGCACGCCACCCCGCTCGACGAAGTGCTGGCCATCATCCACGGCGCCGGCGGCCCGCTCGCCGCTGAGGCCGTTCCGCTCGCGCAGGCGCTCGGGCGGGTGCTGCGCGAAACCGTCGTCGCGCCCGAGGACCAGCCGCCCTTCGCCCGCTCCGCCGTCGACGGCTTCGCCGTCCGTGTCGACGACCCCGCCTCCGAATTTCGCCTCGTAGATTTCCTGCACGCCGGCGACTGGCGTCCGCGCCCGCTCGCTCCCGGTGAGGCGGTGCGCATCGCCACCGGTGCCGCCCTGCCCTCCGACGGTCTGCAGGTGATCATGGTCGAGGACGCCGCCGTCGACGGCACGACGGTCCGGGTGTTGCACCGCGACAAGGCTCGCCACGTGCGCGAGCGCGGCGAGGACGCCCGCCGCGGCCAACCGCTCGTCGCCGCGCCCTGCCGTCTCTCTGCCGGGGCGCTCGCACTCCTGGCCTCCCTCGGCGCCGCGACACCGCTCGTCACCCGCCAACCGCGCGTCGTCCACGTCGCCACCGGCAACGAGATCGTCCCGCCGGAGCACACGCCCGCCACCGGCCAGATCCGCGACTCCAATACCACGCTCGTCCGCGCCTTCCTCGCCGCCCGCGGCCTCGCGGCGCAACACCACCGCGCGCCCGAGGACTTCGCCGCCGCGACCGCCCTGCTCCGCGATCCGGCGAACGGCGCCGCCGACGCCGATCTCCTGCTGGTCTCCGGCGGGGCGAGCGTCGGCGAACACGATTTCACCCGGCGCCTGCTCTCCGACCTCGGCTACGAGATCCTCATCGCCAAAGCCGCCACCCGCCCGGGCAAACCACTCCTCGTCGCCCGCCGCGGCGCCGCCCTGGCCTTCGGACTGCCGGGCAACCCGCTCGCGCACTTCGTCTGTCTCCACCTTTTCGTGCAGGCCGCGCTCGATGCGTTCGCCGGGCTCCCGGCCGCTTCACCCTTCCACACCGGCGTGCTCGCGGCCGACCTCGACAACGAGGGCAACGGTCGCGAGACCCTCTGGCCCGCGCAACTCGCGGCCCACGACTCCGCCCTCACGCTCAAACCGCTCCGCTGGATTAGTTCGGGTGATCTCAGTTCGCTCGCCCGCGCCAACGCCTTAATTCGCGTCCCCGCCGGCACCGAGCGCCTTGCTCGCGGTACCCGTGTCGCATTTGTTCCGACCCTCCCGTTCCCATGAGCGCCTCCGCCCGGAAGAAGTCCGCCGCCACCTTCTCGCACCTCGACGCCGCCGGTGCCGCCCGGATGGTCGGCGTCGGCGCCAAGCCGGTGCAACACCGTCGCGCCATCGCCGCCGCGCGCCTCGTTTGCCAGCCCGCGACCATCCGCGCGCTCCGCGCCAAGGCACTGCCGAAGGGCGACGTGCTCACCGTCGCGCAGATCGCCGGTATCCAGGCTTCCAAACGCACCGCGGAACTGATCCCCCTCTGCCACCCCCTCCCGCTCGACCACGTCGCCGTGGAGTTCACGCTGCGCCGCGACGCGATCGACGTTCTCTGCACTGCCGAGACCAGCGCCAAGACCGGCGTGGAGATGGAGGCGCTCACCGGTGCGAGCATCGCCACGCTCACGCTCTACGACATGTGCAAGGCCGTGGACAAAACCATGCGCATCGAAGGCGTCCGCGTTGTGGAGAAGGTGAAGGCATGAGGGTCAACCGCACGCATTCGTGTTCTGAGGTAGGGCGAACCCTCCGGGTGAGCCGTGGCTCAGCGAGGACGCTTCGCCCTACCCTGAACAACGCCAACCCTCGCATTGCCCCATGAAGATCGGCCGCCTCACCGTCAGCGACCGCGCTAGCGCCGGCGTCTATGCCGACCGCAGCGGTCCCGAGATCGAACGCTTGTTGCGCGCGAAGCTGAGCCCCTCGGCCGTGTTTCTTTCCGCCATCGTGCCCGACGAGATCGACGCCATCGCCAAACAACTCCGTGCCTTCGCCGACCTCGACGGCTGCGCGCTCGTCGTCACCACCGGCGGCACCGGCATCAGCCCGCGCGACCTCACCCCAGAAGCCACGCGCACCGTCCTTGAGAAGGAACTGCCCGGCTTCGGCGAGATCATGCGCGTGCAATCCTTCGCCAAGGTCCGCACCTCCATCCTTTCCCGCGCCACCGCCGGCACCCGTGGCCGCACCCTCATCGTCAATCTCCCCGGCAAGCCCTCCGCCGTCGCCGAGTGTCTTGAGATCCTCGGGCCCGCCCTCCACGAGGCGCTCGCCCACCTCCGCGGCGACGACCCGCACCTCGCGCCGCCGGCACGCTGACGTCATGGATTCCTTCGGACGCCACGTCGACTACCTGCGCATCTCGATCACCGACCGGTGCAACGAGCGCTGCCTCTACTGCATGCCCGAGGGCTACAAGGGCTGGGAGTCCACTCCCGACCACCTCACCACCGAGGAGATCGTGCGCGTGGTACGCGTCGCCGCCGGGCTCGGTTTCCGCAAGTTCCGTCTCACCGGTGGCGAGCCACTCGTGCGCCGCGACATCGTGGAGATTGCCCGCGCGATGACCGCGATCCCCGGCGTCGAGCGCATCGGTCTCTCGACCAACGGCACCCGCCTCGCTGCCCTCGCCGCGCCGCTCTTCGCCGCCGGCGTGCGCACCGCCAACGTCAGCCTCGACGCCCTCGACCCGGCGCTCTACCGCCGCATCACCGGCGGCGACCTTGCCCAGGTCCTCGCCGGTATCCGCGCCGCCTTGGCGGCCGGCTATGAGCGGGTGAAGCTCAACTGCGTGCTCATGCGCGGCGTGAACGAGGGCGAACTCTGGCCGCTCGCCCGCTTTGCCGCCGAGCACGACCTGCCGTTGCGCGTGATCGAGCTCATGCCGCTCACCAACACCGAGGTGCTCACCCCGGCGAACTTCTTCTCGGTCGCCGACGCCATGCGCGTCTTCTCCGCCCACGACGAACTCGTGGCCGAGCCGTCACACCATCTTGGCTGGGGCCCGGCGAAGTACTACCGGCTCCGCCGCACCGGCGCGCTGGTCGGTTTCATCGGCGCGCTCACGACCGAGCACTTCTGCGAGACGTGCAACAAGATGCGCCTCACCGCCGATGGGAAGATCCGCCCCTGCCTCGGCGACCACGGCGAACTCGACCTGCGCGAGACGCTCCGCCGCGCCCCGACCGACGCCGCCGTGCGTGAGCTGCTCGAGGCCGCGCTGCGCGCCAAGCCCAAGGAGCACTCCTTCAACGGCCAGTACCGTCCCTGCCGCCCCATGACCGCCATCGGCGGCTGAGCATCAACTGCCGTTCCGCCCCTCCTGGGAACGCCGGGTCCGGCACCGGGTAGACCAGGTGCCGCACGAGCGACTGCCACGCGGCCCGGCTCGTGGAATACGCCCCGCGAAACGGCACGATGCGCACCGTCGGCTCCTCGCCGGCCAGCCGGCAGATGCGGTCGCTGTGCAGGCCAACTGGAAACGGCCCCGCCCAGCCGCCAGCATAGCCGTCTCGCCCGTCCCATTTTCGGGAAACCCCTGTTGCGGAAACGAGGCCGGACGCGTTGCTCGCGAGGCGTCAGCCGAACGCGATCCAGCTGTCTTCCAATCGCTTACGGCTTCGCGCACCCCGTGGCACGCCACCTGCGGATGGAGGGGCACTCCATGCGCTTTCTCCTCCTCTGCGTCCTGCTCGGTTACGCCGCCTCCGACATCGCCCACGCCGATTCGTCGCCGACCGCCACGGTCGTCGCCTCGAGCAGCGCCGCCCCTGCCGAACCCGCGCCGCTGACCCTCGAGGCCGCGATCGCCTCCGCGTTGGCCCACAACTTCAGCATCGCCTCCGCACGCTTCGAGCCGCAGATCGCCCGCGCCCGCCAGGTTTCCGCTGCCGGGGCCTTCGACCCGGTGTTGAGCGCCAACTACACCCGCTCGGACACCCGCACCGAGGCCTTCAACCCACTCACCGGTCTCCGCGCACCGCTCTTCGTCGACAAGGCCGACACCCTCGAAGTCGCCCTCGGCGGCAAGCTCCCGTTCGGCCTCCAGTACGCCTTCGTCGGCCAGGCGGGCAACTACCGCGATTCCGACATCCTGCTCACCGACAACTACTCGACCTTCGGAGGGATCCGCCTGACCCAGCCGCTCCTGCGCGGCTTCGGCTTCGGGTCCAACCTCGCCGGCATCCGACTCGCCCGTGCCCAGCGCGGTCTGGCGCGCGCCGCCTATCACCAGACCGTCGTCGACACGATCACCCGCACCATCGCGGCCTACAACAATCTCTACTTTGCGCAGCAGTCCTACCAAAACGCCGTACGCTCCCGCGATCTCGCCAACGACCTTCTCAAGGAGAACCGCCGCCGCGTCGAAGTCGGCAGTATCTCCCCCGCCGATGTCACTATCGCCGCCGCCCGGGTCGCGCGCATCGAGGACGGCGTCATCCAGACCGAGCGCGGCCTGCGCGACACCGCCAACTACTTCCTGACCCTGCTCTCCAACGAAACCCGTCCGGCGCTGGATCAGCCGCTGCGCATCGCCCCGCCGCTCGTCGTGCCGGCGCCACAAGTCGACCGCACCGCCGACCTCGCCCGCGCCTACGACCGGCGCCCCGATTACCGGCAGGTCCAGGAGAACATCCGCCGCGCCGAGGCCGGCCTCGCGGAATCCCGCTCGGCCGCGC
>JAEXPL010000439.1 GCA_023446865.1 Verrucomicrobiota bacterium
GGCACCGCCAACAGCGTTCGCGGATACGCCCCCATCGGTGCGCCCGCGTTCCGCCGCAGTTCCTCCGCCAACGTGCGCTCCACCGGCTCGTCCGTTTCGTCCACGCCCTCCAGCCGGTACGCGAACATCGACTGCGGCTCCTCGCGCAACGCCAGCGTGTGGGCCCTCCGGTTCGCCACCAGGGCTCGCGCCTCCCGCAAGCGCAGCACCGCAAACTCGCCGGGCAGCGGCACGAACCGGCTGACCCCCGCCTCGAAGTAGAACGTCCACACCTGCCCGGCGGATCCCATGCGTCCCTCGCCGACAAACGTGCGCGTCTCCGGTATCCGGCGGTCGAAATGGAGCATCCCGCGGCTCGCGCGAAACGCTCCGTCGCGGTACTCGTCGAGCGCCACCATCCGCCAGTACGGCGAACCCGGAGAATGAGCGGCCCCGCTCAGTTCCACCCGCAACGCCGTCGTCGTGTCCTGGGCGATCTCGGTCACGTCGCCGAGCTTCACCACGTCCGAAAACCCGGTCAGCGAACGCTTGTTCTTCAGCTGCAGGAAACCGAGCGAGTTCTCGATCTGAAACCGCGGCATCGCGATGAAGAACGTCGCCGCCGCGACCACCAACAGCAGGTACAAACCGCAGCCCGCCACCACCACCCTCCAGTCGACTGCCTGCCGCACCCGCGCCCAGAGCCGCGGCCATGGGATCCGCCGCCACCCGGTGTCGTCCGCCGATTCCGGTTCCGCCGCGGTGCCGAGCGTCACGGCCAGCAGATACGCCAACGACAGACCGCTGAACACCAGCACATGGAGCACGAACCCGAGCGCGACCGTGAGCACGCCCGCCGCCACCACCAGGAACAGACACAGCACCACCAACTGCAGGTCCTCGCGCCGCCGCCGCACACCGACCGCCCGCACCGCGATCAGCAGGAGGTTGAGCCGCACGAGCGCGGCGAGCGGATCGCCGCCGCGCATCAGGTCGACCGCCACGAACACGACCAATCCCGGAAACACGAGGCGCCACGCCCACGCCGGCACCCGCTCCGGCAGATCCGGCCGGAACAAAACCGCGAGCACCGCCGCCGTGATGAACGGCAGCAGCGCCACCCCTTCGAGCTCGAAGAAGAACACGCCCCACGCGCTCCACAGCGCCAAAACGCCGCCCAGTCCCCACCGGAGCAGGCGGAGCTCGTCGCCGGTCAGGGCCCGCTCAGACACGGACCGCGATCTCATTGCCCAGGTAGGCACAGATCCCCCTTTCTCCCTCGGCGGTGAATGTGACCAGCGCGCCGCGCACCCGCGGCGCCGCCCGCCGGGCCGGCACCGCCTGCGGTTCGAGCACGGCCAGCCGGTCCAGCCACGTTTCCAGATCGCGGACACCGCGGACGAGGAGCGGCGCCTCGCCGTCGAGCGTCAGGCTCTCGAGCCGGCCGAGCCGGAAGAGATCCTCGGCGAGCGTGCCGGCCAGGCTGCACAGCAGCTCGAACTGCTCCGGCCGCGGCCAACTCGCCGCCGCCGAATCCAGCCACAACGCGAAGGTCGACGCGCCCTCGGTGGCGTTCTGGCGCACCAACAACTGGCGCAGCCGCGCCGAGGCCTTCCAGTGGATGTGCCGATGCGAATCCCCCGTACGATAACGGCGGAGACCGAGCAGGTCGCTGCCCGACCCCGGTTTCGGCACCTCCTCGCTTTCCATCTGGAAACGCGCCGCCGCCGCGCCGGTGAACCGGCAGGCCACGCGCGCCGGCCACACCAGCACCTCGCGCCGCACCACCGCCCCCACGGTCTTGCTCAGGAAGCCGAAGGGGAACTGCGACCCGACGCCCGAGAGGACCAGCGTCTCGCGTCCGCGCCGCATCGGCCGAAAGCTCCATACGAGCCGCTCCGTGGCACCGAGATCGAGGCGCCCGTGCAGGAACAAGCGGGTCGACACACGACTCGTCCGCGCCTCGAGATCGAACCACAGCGCGTACGTCGGCAGCAGCCGCTTGCGGTTGCGCAGCTCGACAGCGACCTCCGCCGCCTGGCCCGCGCGAAACGGCGGCGCCAGCAGCAGCCGCCACTCCGTACCGGAAAAGTTAAGCCACGCGAGCACCCCGCTCAGCACCAGGCTCGAGAGCAGCAGCGCGAGCGTGATGAACAGGATGTTGTTGCCGGTGTTGTAGGCGCCGAGCCCGATGGCGACGGTCACGACGAGCAGCACGGTGCCGGCCACCGTCGGCAGAACCCGCTGACGCTTCTCCGGCAGCAGCAGCCCCCAGAGCAGGTCGTGCCAGGAGAACCCGAGCCATCGGCGGCGCACCGCCGACCCGCCGGGGCCGGACCAGCCCTCGGCCGGCTCCACCGGCTGCGCCGGCCGCCGCCGAGGCGCTGCGTCGCCCGTCTTCGGTGACGCGGCCACCACCCCGCGACCGGGGTCGTTGTCGCGCGGCGCGCTCACACCGGTTCGGGCAGATGTCCGAGCACACGCCGCAGGATCGCCTCGACGGCCAAACGCTCCTCGAGCGCGTCGGCTCCCTGGCGGGCGAGGGCAAGACGATGGGCGAGCACCGGCACGACCAGGTTCGTGACATCCGCGGGCAGCACGAAATCCCGGCCGAACAACAGCGCCCGCGCCTGCGCGGCCTGCTTGAGCGCCAGCCCGCCGCGCACGCTCACCCCGGTGCGAAACTCGCTCTCGGTGCGGGTCGCGGCCACGATGCGCAGCAGATACTCGAGCACACTGCCCTCGACGAAGACCCGCCCCGCCTGCTCCTGGAGCTCGACCACCTCTTCCCGCGTCACCACCGGCTCGATCGGGATGCTGTCGTAGGTCAATCGCGGGCGGCGCAGGATCTCCAGCTCATCGGCGGTCGCCGGATAGCCCATGCGCAGCCGCATCAGAAACCGGTCGAACTGGCTCTCGGGCAGTGGAAAGGTGCCCTCGTAGTCCACCGGTTTTTGCGTGGCGAAAACCATGAACGGCGCACCGATCTCGTGGGTGGTCCCATCGGCGGTGATCTTGCCGCGGTCCATCACCTCGAGCAGCGCCGACTGTGTCTTCGGCGTGGCGCGGTTGATCTCGTCGGCCAGCACGATGTTGGCGAAGACCGGGCCGCGCTTGAACACGAACTCCCGCACGCGCTCGTCGTAGATCGACACGCCGGTCACGTCCGTCGGCAGCAGGTCGCTGGTGAACTGGATGCGCGAGAACGAGCAGTCGAGCGAGCGCGCCAGCGAGTAGCCCAGCGTGGTCTTGCCCACTCCCGGCAGATCCTCGAGCAGCAGATGGCCCTGCGCGAGCAGGCACACGAGCACCTGCTCGATCGCCTCGTCCTTGCCTTTGATCGTGCGGGCGATGTTGGCCCGCAGGCGATCAAGTTTCTCGCGGCTATCCGTGGGTCTGGATCCGTCGCTGCGCTCGCTCATGTGGTGCACGCTGGCGGCTTGCCGGACCGAAGCAAGCGCCCGCGTGCTGCCGCCCGGATGACCGAATCGCGCCCCCTTCCCGAGATACACCGGAGGTGCGTCGAAGCCAAACGCGGTCCTCGCGACCGGGCGCACGACCTCGATTCCGCGATGCCAGTCCCGCGATGGCTCAACCAGTGGCCCTCGCCGGTTTGACACCGGCGCACAGCCGCACCTTCTCCCTCGCGTCACCCATGGCCGCCCTGCTCTCCAGCTTCATCGATCTGCTCGCCGACACGACGGTCCCGTTCGCGGTCGGTCTGCTGATCGGCGCCGCACTCGAGGCGTTCCTGCCGCACCGCTGGACGGAGCGGTGGCTCGCCTCCGGTCCGCGCTCGCTGCTGCTCGCGACACTTGCCGGCGCGCTGCTGCCGGGTTGTGCGATGAGCACCGTGCCCGTCGCCCGCTCGCTGCGCACCCGCGGCGCCCCACTCGGCACCGTCGCCGCCTTCCTCATGATCGCACCGTTGATCAGCCCGCAGACCGTGGCCTTCACCGCCGCGCTGATCGGCGGCGGTTTCGCCATGGCACGGGTGGCCCTGCCGCTCGCATTCACGCTCGCGTTCGGCGCGATCGCCAACCGGTGGACCCAGCGCGGCTCGGCGCCCGCGCTGGCCGAGGAAGCCGAGGAGAAGGCGTGTTCGTGCGACGGTGGCTGCGGCTGCAAACACGAGGAGTCGCGCAGTGTCTGGTCCACGTTCGGCCACCGTCTGCTCGGCAACCTGCGAACCCTCGCGCCCTTCTACGTGGGCAGCCTCGCCCTGGTGGCGCTGCTCACCGCGTTCATTCCGCCCGCGCAGATCACACGCTTCGGCGACGGCCCGCTGGCCTACGGCGCCGCCCTGGCCGCGGGGATTCCGCTCTACGTTTGCGACGGCGGCGAGGTGCCGCTCACCCTCTCGTTGCTCAAGCTCGGCGTCGGGCCCGGACCGGCGTTCACCTTCCTGCTCGGCTCGGTCGGCACCTGCCTGGCAACGATCGCATTGGCCCTCGGCATCATCGGCCGGCGGCTGACGATCGCCTACGTCCTCGGCACCTTGGTACTCGCGCTGCTCGGCGGCCTGATCATGGCCGCCTGGCCGCTGTTGCAGCCGACGTTGCCCTGAGAACGGGCAGGCAGTCGCCCGCTGCAACCGTCACAGCAGCTTGAGCAGCGACGAGAAATCCTCGTCGCCCCAGCCGCGGAGCTCGGCTTCACGCAAGCGATCGCGCACGAGCTTGGTCTGCGGCAATGCTGCCTCGCCGGCGGTCTCGACGGCGAGCCGCAGATCCTTGCCCATGTGCTTCACCGAAAACTGCGGGGCGAAATCGGCGGTGCGCACCTTCTGCTCCTTGAGCTTCACCAGGCCCGAGTTGGCGACGTTGCAGCCGAGGACCTTGAAGAAGGTGTCGTCGGTGATGCCGGCGCGCCGGGCAAACGTGATGCCCTCGCACAACGCCTCCATCAGGCCGGCGATCTGGAGATTCATCGCGAGCTTGAGCGCCGAGGCCTGGGCGTTGGTGCCGATCGGAAACCGGAATTCGGAGACATGCGCCAGCACCGGCTCGACCGTCGCCACCGCGCCGGCTTCGCCGCCGAGGTAGAAGACAGTCTTGCGCGCCTCGGCCGCGGGCTTGCTGCCGGTGAACGGCGCCTCCACGTACCGAGCGCCGCGCGCCTCGACGAGTTGGCGGAAACGATCGCTGCTGGCCGGATCGATGGTACTCGACTGCACGACGATCTTGCCCGGGACGAGCGCAGGCGACAGCGCCACGATCACACTCTCCACCGCCGGAGGATCGCCGACCACAATCTGCAGGATGTCGCCCGCACGGGCGGCGGCGACGATGTCGGGCTGCCAGCGCGGTGTCTCCGGCTTCGGCGAGCGATTCCAGGTGGCGGCCAGCAGGCCGTCCGCCTCGTAATTGCGCGCCCAGATGGCGCCGATGATGCCAATGCCGAAGATGGAGACTTTCATGGAAGGATTCGTGGTTGCTGCAAAGAGGAACGACCCGCGCTGCCGCCGGTTCAAGTGCGGCGCGGCTTCTTCGGCCGCTCCGCAAACAGCCGGGCGAACCCGCTGTAGGCGCGCAGCACGTCGACCTCGAACGCGATGAGTTTCGCCCGCACCAGCGGGAGCGTGGCGAGCGAACGCCGCGCCGCCGCCGCGCTAGCCGCCTCGAGCACGAGCACGGCCTCGCCGCCGTCGGTGAAATAGATCTCCCGGATCGTGCCGGCCTGTTGGAGCTGCCAGACGCGTTCGGCCTCGGCGTGGAGCAACTCCTTGGTGAACGCGCCTTCGTCGGCGGCGACAGTGCGAGATTTGGCGAGGATCTTCATGGAATGGTGTACGGCACTTGGCCGGGTTCAGGTGAACAGCGCCAGCAGGCGGCGGAACAGGTCATCGACCTTCTCCTGGTTGGCGCGCACGAGTTCGCGAAACGCCTCGGGCGAAAGCACCGAGCCGTGCAGGCCGTTGGCGAAGTTGTCGACGATGCACAGGGAGTTGTAGTTCAGCTCGATCTCGCGGCAGAGGTCCGCCTCGGCGGCGGCGGTCATGCCCACGACATCGCCCCACTGCCGCAGCACGCGCACCTCGGCGCGCGTCTCGAACCGAGGCCCCGGCGTCTGCACGTACACCTTGCCCTGCGGCAGAGGGAACGGCAGCGCGGCGGCGATGCGCGGGATGAGGTTGTTGGCAATCTCCGGGCCGAGGGCGCGCAGTTCGGTGTCGGAGAAGGTGAACGGCCGGAAACTGATATAGTCGCCGCACGAGAGGATCGTGCCCGGTGGGAGATCGGTCTGCAGGGAGCCCACGGAGTTGAGCGCCACCACATCGCGGTAGCCGAGGTCGGCGAGCGCCTGGATGTTCGCCCGGTGGTTGATCGCGTGCGGCGGCAAGTAGGCGGGGCCGTGGCGGTTCAGCAGGACCGCGTCGCCCTGGCTGCGCACCGGCACGGTGCCGAAGGCCGTCGACACCTTCCGCTCTTGCCAATCGTTGAACAAGGCCGACTTCGCGACGCTCGTGCCGCTCAAAAACGCGATCTTCATCACCGCCGACGTTGGGCCGCGGCCCCGACACCGGCAACGCCGGAAGCGGCCACGACCCGGCCGAGGCGCCAAAAATCGCCCCATCCCGCCTCTTGCCAAACGCCGGCGAATCGTAAAAGTCGGTCCCTTTCACTTTCCCGCGATGAGTCTCGCTCGCGCAGTCCGCAAACCATCCGTCGCCTCTCGGCCCGCCGCCAAACCGGCGGTGCGTCCCGCCGTGCCCGTCCCGGCGGCACCGCCGCCCCCACCGGCCCCGCCACCGGCGCCCGCTGGTGCCACGCCGGCCGAGATCGAGTTCTGGGACTTCCGTTACCGGACCAACCGCACGCCTTGGGATGCGGGCCGCGCCCCCGTGGGGCTGCTCCAGTGGATCGAGCGCAACCCGCCCCGGCGTCGCCACATTCTCATTCCCGGCTGCGGCCGCGGCCACGAGATCTTCTCGTTCTCCGGCGCCGGCTGGAACACCACCGCCATCGACATGAGCCCGGCGGCCATCGAGAAGGTGAAGCGGCGCGCCAACCGCGCCCTCGCCAAGCAGATCTACTGCGGCGACTTCTTCACCCACCCGTTCAACACCCCGCAGTTCGACGTCATCTACCAGCGCGTTTTCCTCAACGCCCTGCCCCCTGCCCGCTGGCCCGATTTCGTCGCGCGCGTGGCGTCGCTCCTCAAGCCCGGCGGCGTGCTCCTCGGCTCCTTCCTCTTCGGTGAACGCGGCACGGAACCGCCGCACGGCCTGGCCGACGGCGAAGACCGCCGCCTCTTCGAGTCGCGGTTCATGCTCGTCGAGGAAGCGCCGGTGACCGACTCCGTTCCCGCCTTCGAGGGCCGCGAACGCTGGCAAGTTTGGCAGAAACGCTGATCAGGCTCCGGGCGCGCCTCCGGCCGGAAACGCGCTCGCCAACCCAACCTCCCCGGCCACCCTCTCCGTCCATGCACTTCGAGCACCTCCAGCCCGGCCTCAATGTCCCGCCCGCCCCGCACCTCGACGACGACGATGACGACGAGTGCGAATGCGAGGACAAGTCGGCCAAGAACGCCGGCACCATCGGCACGCTCATCCAGCGGAAATTCCTCGAGCAGCGGAAAATCTTCCTCTGGGGCGCCGTGACCGACGAGACCGCCAAGGACATCACGGAGAAGCTCCTGTACCTCGAAGCCGTCGCCCCCGGCAAGGAGATCACCTTCTACATGAACACGCCGGGCGGCTCGATCACCGCCGGCATGGCCGTGTACGACACGATGCAGCTGATCACCTCCCCGATCACCGTCGTCGTCACCGGCATGGCCGCGTCCATGGGCTCGATCCTCCTCAGTGGCGCGCCGAAGGGCCGCCGCCTGATCTACCCGCACGCTCGGGTCCTCATCCACCAGCCGCTTATCACCGGCCGCATGATCGGCCCGGCGGTCGACATCAACATCCAGGCCCGCGAGATGGAGAAACTCCGCGAGGAGCTCAACCAGATCCTCGCCAAGGCGTCCGGCCAGCCGATGGAGAAGGTCACCAAGGACACCGACCGCGACTTCTACCTCAACGCCCAGGAAGCGATCGAGTACGGCCTCGCCGACCGGATCGTGGAGAAGTTCTGAGGCGCGACGAGTCAGCGTCACCACCGTTCACCGACAAGGCCGGCCCCGTGCCGGCCTTTTTGCTGTCCGGCACTCGACCCTCGTCTCTCGTCACTCGACGGCCACGATCAACGCGCCTGCAGCCGGACCAGCACCGGCCGGTGGTCGCTCGCCCCGCGCACCGCCGGCGAGTCGTGCACCCACAGCCGCTCCACCGCCGGCCGCAGCGCCGGCGAGACCAAGATGTAGTCCACCCGGCTGAAGGAATCCTCCTTGCGAAAGTGGTGCGTCCAGCCGTCGCCCGCGGCGTCGAGCGCGGGCAGCAACAGCGCGACCTCCGTCTTGCCGCGCCGGAGCAACGCCTGGAGCGGCTCGCTGCGCGGCCCGTCGTTGCAGTCGCCGAGAACCAGGAACTTCGCCCCGGCCGGCCGCGGGAAACGTTCGAGCACCAAGTTCCGCACCGCGACCGCCTCGCCGAGCCGTTGCTTCGCGGAGAACGGGTCCTTCGGGTCGCCGGTGTGCCGGCTCTTCAGATGCACAACAAAGAGCGTCACCTCGCCCCGGCCCAGCGCCACGGTCACCTCCAGCACGCCCCGGCGCACGAACTCCCCGCCGCCCCGGCAGGGCACCTCGGCATGCAGGACGGTGCGCGTGAGCGGCACGCGCGACAGCACCGCCACGTGGCGCTTCGGATCGGGCCCGTCGACCAACGCCCGGAAGCGGTACTCCGCTCCCTCGGCGGCGAGATCGCGCTGCAGCTCCTCGAGGTACGGAAGCGGCCCCATCTCCTGCAGCGCGAGCACATCCGGCCCCGCCTCGCGGATCGCTCCGCGCACCGCCGCCTTGGCCTGCTCCGGCTTCGGGTAGTCCTCACGGTACTCGCCGTCGACCATCCGGCTTTCGGCGACGTAGTTCTCCACGTTCCACGTCATCACCGTGAGCGCGCCGCTTTCCGCGCCGGCGCGCAGCGCGACCAGCCCGAACAGGAGCCCGGCGAGGAGGCGCCTCAACGCTCCGGCGCGCGCAACGTGCGCTCGCGCTCGATCAGCGTCGGATGGGAGTAGTGGAAGGTGCTGAACCACGGGTGCGGGGTGAGGTTGGT
>JAEXPL010000466.1 GCA_023446865.1 Verrucomicrobiota bacterium
CTCCCCAAGAACCAAACACAACCGCGCCACAATCCTGCATCGTCACTTTCCCTGCCGTCGCCGCCGCTCCCTCTGTGCCCTCGACGGCGACACTGTCGTTTTCCGCCCCTATGGGACGCCTGTGGTCGAAGACCGGTCCTACCTGTCCAGCATCCGACTCCGGATGCGCAACCCACATCCATGACTGCAGCGTCATCATCCCGCCAACTCCTCGAACGCGACGACGTCGGCGCGGTGGCCGCGGTCGAGTTCCACTTCGAGTTCACCGACCAGTTCGACCTGCGGGCGGAGCGCATCGCCCAGCCGCAGCGGTTCGCGCAGCACCAAGCGCCACGGCACCGCGGGCACAAGCGGCCGGTCAGTGCGGACGAGCACCGCGCCGCCGCCGCGGACCGCATGGTGCAGGCGATGCCAGACCGTGGCCGGCGTGCGCCGCAGCACGCGCTCGGCGCAGCCGCCGAGGTCGAGGACCACCACTGCGTAGTTCGCGTCGCGCACGAGCAGATCGGCGGCGGCAAGCGTCTGCTCCAGATTCGCGCAGCGCACCCACACGAGATGCCGCAACGCGTCGGCCGAAAATGCCTCCGGCGCGAAAGAGTCGGCGGCATCGACCAGCGCCACGCGTTGCCGGGCCGCGCGTGTCGTGCGCAGGAGTTGCGCGAGGACCGACTGCCCGCCGCATCCTGGAACCTCAACGACCAGCTCGGTCAGGCGCCCGATCGGCAGTCCGCCGCCCAGCGCCTCATCGAGCGCCTCCACTCCCGTGGGCACACCACCGGCCGGCTTCCCCGTGGCTTGGGGGAAACGAGCGGCAAGCATCTGCCGCAGATCGGCGACTGACGGGTAGACACGGGACATTCCGGGTGGGCGTCATTTCTAGCACCGGGGTTCGGACATCCGTGGGGCGCAGGGGCGTTCGGCGATCGGTCGGCGCAAAGAATCCGCCGTCGAAGCCTCCGGGGCCCCAACGACAAATCGCATCAGAACCTGCACCCAACCGCGTAGCCCGCGATCCGCCTCCGCCGGACTGCGGTCACGGCGCAACCACAGGGGACATTTCCGCTTCTTGTTCACTTCGTTGTCCTCGTTGAAACGGCCAGTTTTGCCCGCTCAGGCGACACCGCGCCGCAGCACGCCGACGACCACGCCCTGACACTCGAGCCGTTCGGGCACGATGTCGGCATAACGTTTGTTCTCCGCGCGCAGCACCGGCCGACCGCGGACGTGGACGAGACGCTTGAGCGTCGAAGTGGTGCCGTCGACCAGCGCGGCGATGATCTCGCCGACCCGCGGCGCGCGGCGCACCAGCGCGACGATGTCGCCGTCGAGGATGTGCGCGTCGATCATCGAGTCGCCCTGCACGCGCAGCGCCCAGAAATCCGCCGGCCGTGCGCGTTTCACGCCGAAGAACGCCAGATCGATCGCGAGCGTTTCCTCCGCCTGCTGCTCCTGCTGCGTCGGCACGCCCGCCGGGATCGCGCCAAAGACGGGAATCTGGAAGAGGTGGCCCTGCACCTCGCGGGCCGTCACGCCCCAGCTGCCGTCGACGAGCTGCGAAACCTGGCCCTTCGCCGCGAGCGCCTTGAGGTGGCAGCGCACGGAGTACTGGCTGGCGAAGCCGAACTGCCGCTGGATCTCGCGCGTCGAGGGCGGGATCGAGTGCTCCTCCTGGTGGGCGCGGATGAAGTCGAGCACGGCCTGCTGTTTCTCAGTAAGCATACTGCTCACTTGAGCAGTACTGCGCCAAAGAGCAAGTCTCGGCCTTTGGAAGAAAGGTGCGAGCGGTGCCCCATGAATGCTTCAGCATGTGAGGCTCGCGCCTTCGGTCGGACCGTTTCTCCGCAACGTTCGTCCGTCGAGCACGCGGCGAGCGCACAACCTGGCACCACCCACCCGGCCCTCGGATCCGCAACGACGCACCGGAGACGGCCGCCCTGCACGGGCACAAACACCTTCCGGGTTTGGAGAACCGGCCTTCGACATCGGCCGTTCGCGCGGCGAACAGCGCGTGACCTCACCGCCTCGCGCCCGGGAAACCGTCGGCGCCGCCCGGTCGACAGAGACCTCCGTGTCGGCAGCGATGACGGCCTCGTCGAGTGCGGGAACCGCCTTCGCACCGCTGCCGAACAGCGAGGGAGACCGCCAGTGCCCCGGCCAGCGAGGACCCGCGCCGACTGTCGCGCACCGCCGGCACAAGTCCGACGCGTTCAGCCCAACGGCACGAGTTCCGCGCCCGGACCCGTTTTCAAGTGCAGCACATCCGGCTTCGTCCCGAACCGCGCGGCATAGGCCGCAACGACTGCATCGGCCTGCTCGGCGCCGAAGATCCCGCTGGTCAGCGCCATCACCGCGCCGCCGAAGCCGCCGCCGGTCAGACGCGCCCCGTGCACATGCGGCGCCACGGCGAGCTGGTCGACGAGGAAATCAAGTTCGGCCGTGCTGTTCTCGAACAGCGCCTGCGAGCTGCGGTGGGACGCGGTGAGCAGCCGCCCGACCGCCGCAAGGTCGCCCTGCGCCAGCGCGGCGCGCACCGCCGCCACGCGGCCGATCTCGTCGACCACGTGCCGGGCCCGCTTGTAGTTGGCCTCTGGCAACGCCGCCCGTTTGGCCTCCAGCAACACCGGCGTCGCATCGACCAGCTGCGGCACGCCGAGCGTCTGCGCCGCCGCCATGCACTCGCGGTGACGGGCCGCGTAGAGACCGTCGACCAGCGCGTGCTTGGTGTGGGTGTTGAAGACCCAGAAATGCGCGTCGGCCGGGAGCGGCACGGTGGCGAACGACGGGCCGCGACAGTCGATGAAGACGAGGTGGTCGCGCCGCCCGAAGCCGGACACGCCCTGGTCGAGGATGCCGCAGGGCACGCCGACAAACTCGTTTTCCGCCTTCCGCCCGAGCTTCACCAGGATCTCGCGCGCCGGGGCCTCGCCCGCGAGCGCGGTGAGCGCCAGCCCCGTGGCGAGCTCGATCGCGGCGCTGCTGCTCAGTCCGGCCCCGGAGGGCAGATCGGAGACATCCGCAAACTGGAAACCTTGCGGCCGCCGCAGCCCGAAATCGGGCAGCTTCGCCCAGACACCGAGCTGGTAATTCACCCATGAGCGGTCGCCAGTCTGCTTGGACGGCGGCCCGTCGAGCGCCACCTCGACGACGGCCGGAGAATACCCGCTGACAAACCGCGCGCGGCCGTCGCCCGTGGCGCGGGCCGCCACCCAGATGCCGCGGTCGATCGCCGCGCCCAGCACGGTGCCGCCGTTGTAGTCCGTGTGGTTGCCGATGAACTCGATGCGGCCGGGGGCGCGCGCGATGACGGTGGGCACGCCACCGAAGGCGGCGCGGAACTGCTGAAGGAGGTGGTCTTTCATCCGGGGGAGGCCCGCAGCTTGCGAACCATCCGGGGCATGGCAACGCCGCAGCGCGGGCGGGTTCGCCCGTCGCCGCCTCGGGGGTGGCGATTCAGTCGGGCGCCTGACGCGCGGCCGCCGATGGCAGCGACCGCCCTGGCGCCGTCCCGTTCTCCGTCGGTCCGACCCTCATCCCTCGACGCGCGGCTGCATGGTCACGCCTCAGCCCTGCCGGATGAACTCCAGCATGGTCTTCATCTTGTCGACCTCGAGGATCGTATCCATCTGGAGCTCCTCGATGCGCTCGTCGCCCAGCCCGGTCTTCTCGTACCGCGCGGGATCGTCGGCCCAGAGCATGGCCTCGCCGGGCAGGCCACGATCGAGACGGGTGGCGATGAGGCCCGCGAGGTTGAGGAGGTGGGCGAGCACCCCGCCGGCCGGGTTGGCCGCCGGCTGAAGATGGTCGGCGAGCGCCCCGACGATCGGCTTGGGAAAGCGCCAGAGTTCGCAGAGCGCGGCGCCGACCTTGGCGTGGTGCACGCCGAACGCGCGCACCTCCCAGTCGGGCAGCGGCGAGCCATCGTCCGGATACGGTGCGACCCCGCCCGCGGCGTGCCGCGCGAGCACCATTTTGCCGATCGAGCGCAGCAGCCCCGCGGTATAGCCGAGCGCGGCGTCGCCGCCGGTCGCGGCGCAGAGTTTCTCCATCGCGATCGCGGACGTGACCGCGTTGGCCCAGAGCTGCTCGGCGTGCGTGGCGTAGACGGCCATGTCGGACTGGAAGGCGGTGGAGGCGGCGCAGAGGCCGACGATACGGTGCAGCTCCTTGAAGCCGACGCGCAGGATGGCCTCCTCGACATTGCTGGCCTGCGAGCGGAAGCCGAAGAGCGCGCTGTTGGCCACGCGCAGCAGCTGGGAAGTGAGGGTGGCATCGAGCCGCACCAGCTCGGCCATGCGATCGAGGCTGCAGTCGCCATCTTTGATGGCGGCGACCAACCGGCCGAACACCTGGGGCGCCGGCGGCAGCTTGGAGGCATGCGTACCCAGAGTGGCGGGATCGAAGCGTTTGCTGGCAAGCGGGGTGGCCATCGACGAGGTCCCTCGTTTATCGCCCGGCACCGCGAAGTCTGAAATCTGATCTGCACCACCGGTAGCAGGCGCCTCCGGAGACCACCCTGGCGGCAGGAAGGTGCGGGTGCATCCGCCAGGCGGCTCGCGCACGCGGAGCGGCACCCATAAAGACACCGGGGCGTCAGGCGCTATCGTTCGCGCAGGAGGCGGTCGCTCCGCTCGCGAACGGTCGGCGCGCAACCGGAGGCCTCTCAGCCCACCGCCACCGCCGACTTCAACACGTCGAGCTCGGTGCGGACTTCCTCGACCACGGAGTCGACGGCCTCGGCGAGGATACCCGCCCGTTCGAGCTTCGCGGGCTCGCGCCGCCAATATGCGGCTTCACCCGGGAGACTCTTGCCGAGCTGGTGCACAACCCAACCGGCGCAATTGAGCAACGAGGCCTCGGGGGGGGCGTCCGGCGCCTGCAACGGATCGTAGTGGTACCGGATCGCGAGCCGGATGGTCGGATCGAATTTCCAGTGTTCCATCAGCTCGGCGGCCGCCTCGGGACTGTCCATGCCGAACAGACCCCGTTCCCAATCGCCCAGGTGCGGCTCCACCTCGGGTCCTGGATACGGTGCGATCTTCAATCCCGGCTGCATCGCCAGCCGCGTGAACAACACCTTCCCGGCGGACCGGAGCAGGCCGATGGTGTAGGCCGCCTGTTCATCGTCCACGCCCTGCTTGCGCGCCAGCCGCTCCATCGCGAGTGCCGAGGCGAGCGAGTTCTCCCACACGAGATCCCCGCGCACGGCGTAGAGCGCCAGCTCCTTCGGGAAAAGTTGGTTGGTGGCCGCCAGGCCCACGAGTCGGTACACTTCCCGGAAGCCCACCCGGTTGATCGACTCCTCGAGCGAGGTACTCGGCTCGGCGAAGCCGAACAGCACGCTGTTGCTCAGCCGGATCACCTGCGCGCTCAAGCCCGGGTCCATCTTCACCAGGCCCACGACCTGGTCCACCCCGGTGTTGAGATCCTTCAGCACCGCCGCCAGCCGCGAAAAGATGCGCGGCGAAGCCGGCAGCTGCTGACCGACGCGAAGGATGTCCGCTTTGCCGACTTTCACGCGAGGAGAGGATGGGCTGGTAGCTGGAGGGGTCACGGTGTCCGCACCTCTATCGGCCACTTGGCTCCGGACCTGAGCGCAAGCCGCACCGAGGGCACGCGCCACGCTCGAAAATCTACAACTCCGCAAGATTAGCTCCGCTAAGAACGTCCTCCCACCCCAGCGAATGTCTTGCCTCGCCGGCCAACGGCCCCAGCGTCTCTCCTCCCCACGCCTACTACTCAGTACTCTGCAAACCATGAACCTGTCACACCTCCGCATCTCTGCGCTCGCGATCGTTGCCGGGGCGGTCCTCACCGCCCCGTCCATCGCCGACACCGTGGGTACCAAGGATGGTTCCACCATCCAGGGTAAGATCCTGCGCGTCACCGGTGGCGTCGTTGAAATCGAGACCGCCTTCGCCGGCGTGCTCAAGATCCAGCAATCCGCCGTCGCCAGCCTCGGCACCGACTCCCCGGTCTTCGTCCGCTACCAGGGCGGCAACACCATCCAGGGAGCCGTCTCCACCGCCACCGGCGGTGAGGTGCGCGTCGCCGGTCCCGGCGCCTGGGGCACGGGCAAGGTCGACAATGTCGAGGCCGTCTGGATCGACCCGTCCGAAAGCCCCGAGGCCAAGGCCGCCGCCGCCGCCAAACGCGCCTGGGCTTTCGAGGCCTCGGTCGACGTCATCGGCTCGCAGGGCAACACCGACAGCCTCGCCACCTCCTTCGGCTTCGCCGCGACTCTCGCCGGCCCGCAGGACAAGCTCGCGTTCTACGCCGCCTACACCCGCGCCGAGCTCGAGGGCGACGTCTCCGCCAACAATGCCAAAGGCGGCGTCGACTACTCCGCCTACTTCTCCCCCAAGGCGTCGTGGTACGTGCGCGAGGAGATCGGCACCGACAAGATCAAGGACCTCGACTTCTACTCCAACACCGCCGCCGGTCTCGGCTACGCCGTGATTCGCGAGTCGAATCAGGAGCTCACCTTCCGCGCCGGTTTGGCGTACCGCTATGAATCCTACGAGTTCGGCGCCGACATCAGCACCCCGGCCCTCGATCTCGGCCTGATCCACAGCTACACGGCCAAGACCTGGCGCCTCGGCAACAAGATCACGTTCCTGCCCTCCCTCCAGGACTTCGCCAACTACCGCGTCCAGCACGACTCCATCCTCGAGCTCCCGCTGGCCTCGTCGCAGTGGAAGGTCCGCCTCGGCCTCGCCAACGACTACGTGAGCGAGCCCCAGCCCGGCAAGAAGAAGCTGGATACCACCTACTACACCAAGTTCATCCTCAGCTGGAAGTGACCGTCCGCGCGGCCCGCGCCGCGCCCGGCCTCCCTCCGCCTCTCCCCACGGCGGGCTCCTTTGCGAGCCCGCCGTTTTTCGTTTCCGACCATGCGCGTCCGGCTCCCTCGTAGCCGTGCGGCTTCCGCGCCGCCCGACGCCCCCGAGGCAGAAAAGAGCCGGACGGCGCGCACTGAGGAGTGCCGCAAGC
>JAEXPL010000004.1 GCA_023446865.1 Verrucomicrobiota bacterium
TGCGCGGCTGCGACGACCTCGAGGAGGCGAAGCTCGGCTCGCTCGGGTTCACCCTTTTCCGCCCGGCCACGCCGGAGGAGATCGTGCCGGTGATGGGCGCGAAGCCCGGTTCGCTCGGCGCCGTGAAGGGCACTGGACTGTTCACTGAGGTGAATGCGCTATTTGCTAACTGCATGCCTCCGGTCTTCGCCGACAACGCCATCCGCCTGATCGGCAACGGCGTCACCGGCGCCAACAAGGACGGTTTCCACCAGCGCAACGTCAACGTGACCCGCGACCTCGCGATCACGAAGTTCGGCGACTTCCGCCGCGTGCGCGAGGGCGAGCCCTGCCCGAAGTCCGGCCAGCCGCTCAAGATCGCCCGTGCGATCGAGGTCGGCCACGTCTTCAAGCTCGGCACCAAGTATTCGGAGAAGTTCAACGCCACCTACACCGACGACCAGAAGCAGGTGAAACCGATGGTCATGGGCTGCTACGGCATCGGCGTGAGCCGCACGCTCCAGGCCGTGATCGAGCAGGCCAACGACGCCGACGGCCTGCGCTGGCCGTGGAACGTGGCCCCGTACCACGTGATCATCACTCTCCTCGACCCGAAGGTGCCGGAAATCGCCGAACTTGGGAAGAAACTCGCCTCCGCGGCCGAGACCGCCGGCGCCGAGGTGCTCATCGACGACCGCGACGAGCGCCCGGGCGTGAAGTTCAAGGATGCCGACCTCATCGGTATCCCGGTTCGCGTGACGATCGGCGGCAAGGGCCTGAAGGAAGGCGTCGTCGAGCTGAAGCTCCGCAACTCCAAGGACGTCGCCAAGGTGCCCGTGACCGAGGCGGCGGAGAAGATCGCCCAGACCGTGCGCGACTGCGCGGCCGCGGCGAACCCGGTGGCATGAGCGTCGCGGCGCCCAAGACCAAGCGGAAGACTTCGACGCGGAAGAAAGCCGCGCCAAAGGCCGCTTCGCCGTGGCTGGTCGTCGTGCACAACGACCCGGTGAACCTGATGTCGTACGTCGTGCTCGTCTTCAAAAAAGTCCTCGGGTTCACCGAGGCGAAGGCGCGCAAGCACATGCTCGAGGTGCACAAGAAGGGCCGCTCGGTCGTGTGGTCCGGCGAGCGCGAGCGCGCCGAGGCGTACGCGCACACTCTGCAGACCTGGCAACTTTCAGCCCGGATCGAGCACAGCACCGATGGAAAATAAGCGTCTCGAACTGAAGCTGCCGGCGCCGGTCGTGGCCCCGTTGCTCGAATTCATCCTGCCGCTGGCGCGGGAGAAGGGTACGGCGACGCTGGCGTTCGAACCCAACCTCGAGGCGATCGAGGAGGACTTTCGCGACGACTGGCGCGCCGACATCGCCGGCCAGTCACAGGACGACCAGATGCGTTTTGCGGCGATCTTCGACACCGAGGATTTCCGCAAGGAAGGCACGGCGGAGTTCGGGCCGGAGGATTGCGAGCCACTGCTGCGCGCCGCCTCGGCGCTGCGGCTCAAGCTGCGCACGCGCAAGCTCGGCGCGCTCGCCGACTCGGTGTTGGAGGAGGGCGAGATCGACTTCGCGCGGCTGAACAAGGAGGAGCAGTTGGCGATCACCGCCTACATGTTGCTCGCCTCGTTGCAGGAGATCATCATCCGCCATCTCGACCCAAGCGGGGAGGAGTGAGGGGCGGAATGACGATGTGCGTTGTTCCTGTAGGCCAGGGCGTCGACCTGGCCATCTGGCAAACAGGCCACCTCAGCGCGGTGGCCTACAGCGGAAGCGAAGCACTTTCGCCGCAAGGAGGCGGACGATGGAACGCCTGACCTGCGACTACTGTGGCCTGCCGTTCCGCGCGCCGTACAAGCCGGCGGCGGGCGCGAAGGCGTACTGTTGCTCCGGTTGCGCGCTGGCCGACCAGCTGGGTATCGAGGGCGAGAAGTTTCCGATCTCGCCGCAGCTGGTCTTCGACCTGGTGCTGGCGTTCGGCGTGTTCAACCAGTTCCTGCTCGTGCTGCTCGCCGCCGCACTGCGGCGCGACGGCAAGGTGGAGTCCGCCGTGTTGTGCGTGACGCTCTCGGCCGGTTTCGGCGCGGTGCTCTATCTTGCGGCGCTGGCGTGGCAATGGCGTAGCCGGTGGCTGCGGGCGAGCGATGCGTTTCTGTACGCGCTGCTCGCGGCGCCGGCGCTGGGCGGTGCGGCTGTTGGGCTGTGGCTGAAACGTGGTGATGCGGCGCTGGTCGGGGCGGTGGCGAACCTGCTGCTGGTGCTCTGGCAGGCCCGCGGTTTCCTGCGGCGCTTCTGGGCGCGACGGGGCAAGTAGGGCCGGGTCTCGGACCGGCCGCGGCATGCGGGAGCCGTAGGAAATGACGTGGGTCAATGGAGTCCGGTCGGAGACCGGACCTACGGGACTGGCATCCGCGGAGTTGACCGGCGCTTCGGGAACTCCCGGATCAGGGGAGGGAAGCCGCATCGTCGGCGTCTGCTCCGGCGCAGTTTAGGGTTTGCGCGGACGCCGGCGGAGCGGCGTCCCTACCAACGGGCGACTCGAAACCATGAACCCGAAACCCGACTTGTCCTCCGAAGCCTCGGCGAAGGAGGAAACCGGCCAAACCGCCACGTGCAAACATTGCGGCACCGCCTTCACGCCGACGGAAGGGCGCGCCGAGTTTTGCAGCCCGGGCTGCGCGGCGGTGCACGCGCAGATCGTGCGTGACGGGTTCGAGCGGTTCTACGCGCTGAAGGATCGCGCGGTGTCGCCGGCGGGCAGTGCGATTTTCCAGCCGCGCGACTACGGCTGGCTGGCGGAGGCGGCCGCGGTGGCCGAGGCCGGCGAGGGCCGCAAGACCGCCGAGCTGGTGCTCGATGTGCAGGGCATCTCGTGCGTCGGTTGCGTGTGGCTGATCGAACGGTTGTTCCGGCGACGGGCCGGCGCGGTGCGGATCGAGATCAACGCCACGCAGGGCCGGCTGTTCTGGCGCTGGGAGCCGGGACGGTTCGATGCCGTGGGCTTCGCGCGCGAATTGCAGGCGTTCGGCTACCTCGTGGGCCCGGCGGGCGAGAAGTCCGGCGCGGCGGCGGCGCAAGGCTTGCGGCTGCGGCTCGGCCTCGCGGCGGCGTTTGCGATGAACACGATGATCTTCGCGCTGCCGTCGTATCTCGGCTTGGAGCGGAGTTCGGAGTTCTGGCCGGTGTTCGAGGCGTTGCAGGCGGCGTTCGCCACAGCCGGGTTGCTGACGGGCGGAAGCTATTTCGCCAAACGCGCTGGCGCCGCGCTGCGGGCCGGCCTGATCAATCTCGACGTGCCGATCACGCTCGGGCTGCTGATCGGCTACACCGGCTCGCTCTATGGCTGGCTCGGCGGGCACGCCGGCTTGGTGTACTTCGACTTCGTGGCGGTGTTCAGTTTCCTGATGCTCGTCGGCCGCTGGACGCAGGAAGCGGCGATCGAGCGCAACCGCCTGCAGTTGCTCTCGCTCACCCGCGAACCGGCGGAGGTGATGGTCGAGACCGGAGACCGGAGACCGGAAACCGGAAACTCGGAACTCGGAACGGGAAACGTGGAAGGTCCATCGCCGGCTCTCAGCAGCCTGAAGTCTTCGGCTCCGGCGCAGTTCTTTCCGGTCTCCGGTCTCCGCTCTCCGGTCTCCGGGGTGCGGCGCGGCACGATCTTCCGGTTGCGCGCCGGGCAGGTGGTGCCGGTCGCGGCGCGGCTGCTCGACGGTGCGGCGACCGTCACCACCGAGTGTATCAACGGCGAGCCGGAGCCGCGGGAGGTCGCCGCCGGGCAGACGATCCCTGCCGGCGCCACCAGCGTGAGCCTGCACGAGCTGCGCTTGGAGGCACTGGAGGATTGGGGCGACTCGTCGCTCGCGCGACTGCTGGAGACGAGCGGCGCGCAGGGTTTCCGCCATGAACTGGCCGAGCGAATCGTGAAACATTATCTCGCCGCGATCCTGGTCGTCGCCGCGGCTGGCGGCGCCGGTTGGTGGTGGCTCGGTGGCGACGGGTTGAAGGCGATGCATGTGACCATCGCGGTGCTCGTCGCCTCGTGCCCGTGCGGCATCGGCGTGGCGTTTCCGCTCATCGAGGAACTGGCGGTGGCGGCGATGCGGCGGCACGGCGTGTTCGTGAGGGAGCTGTCGCTGTTCGTGCGACTGCGTGGGGTGACGAAGGCAATCTTCGACAAGACGGGAACGCTCACCCTCGAGACGCCGGTGCTCGCGAACCCGGAGGCTTTGGCTGTGCTCGGGCCGGTCGCGCGGCGAAGGCTCTGGCAGCTCGTGCAGGACAACCCGCACCCGACGGCGCGCGCGGTGCAGGAGGCGCTCGCGTGGGAGGGCGGTGGCCAGTGGGCGATGGACGGTGGACCGTCGACGGAGACTGGAAACTCGGAACGCGGAACGGGGAACTTGGAACGAGACCGGAAACCGGAGACCGGAAACCGGACAGAGGAAACCGGAGAGCGAAGAGCGGAAACCGGAACTCCCGGGTTCGGAAGCTTAAGCGCTGAACCGATGGGCCTCGAAGAGGTCGTCGGGCAGGGGGTAAAGTTGCGCGCGACGGATGGAAGCTGGACTCTTGGCAGGGCTGGTTTCGGCGGCGCGGATGATCGGACTGATCGGTCGGACCAGCCCCGCGCCGCGGAGGCTGAATTTGCCCACGATGGCCGTGTGCTGGCGCGGCTAAGTTTCACGGAATCGGCTCGCAGCGACGCCCGCGCGGAGATCGCGGCGCTGCAGCGCGAGGGGCGTGAGGTGTTCATCCTCAGCGGCGACCGGTCGGAGAAAGTGGCGACGCTGGCGGCGGCACTCGGCGTGCCGGCGACCAACGCGCTGGGCGGGCTCACGCCGGAGCAGAAACGCGACTGGGTGCTCGCCCACGACACCCGCGACACGCTCATGCTCGGCGACGGCGCCAACGACAGCCTCGCCTTCGACGCGGCGTTCGCCCGGGGCACGCCGGTGATCCACCGCGGCATGCTGGAGCGCAAATGCGACTTCTAC
Source organism: Verrucomicrobiota bacterium (assembly GCA_023446865.1). Classification (GTDB taxonomy): domain Bacteria; phylum Verrucomicrobiota; class Verrucomicrobiia; order Opitutales; family Opitutaceae; genus CAJCBL01. The sequence continues at coordinate 4,973 of JAEXPL010000004.1, forward strand.
TACCTCGGCCGCGGACTGCGCGGCGTGCGGCGGCTCTTCGTTGTGGCGGAGTTGCGGTGTCGCGCCATCCGCCGGGTCTTCGTCTTCGCGGTGTGCTACAACGTCGGCACGGTGACGCTCGCGCTCGCGGGCTGGGTGAACCCGCTGGTGGCGGCGGTGGCCATGCCGACAAGCGCGTTGATCAGCCTCGCCCTCGCCACCACGGGCATGCGCCGCGCGTGGCGGAGCGAGTGAGGCGGGCGTGGCTCGCCCGAAGGGCAAGATGAGGGGGTTCCCGGGGGCATGGCGGCTGATTGCGGGGGTGTACGTAAAACAGGCTTTTCCTCGACCTGAGTTGTTCTAGCTTCCGGCCCATGCCCCCCCGCTCTTTTTCTCCGGCGCTGCTAGTCGCAGCACTGTTCGGCACCACCTTGTCGGCGGCCGACCTTCAATCCTTCCGCATGCCTTGGGACGACTCGTCCCCGGGCGTCACCAATTTGCAGAGCTGGCAGACCCAGCCCGCGGGCGCCGCCGGCCGCGTGACCGTCTCTGCGGACGGCAGATACGAGGTGGGGGGCGCGCGCATCCGCTTCCTCGGGGTGAATGTCTCGGATGTCGCCGCCTTCCCGACCCATCCTCAGGCGGAAGCGCACGCGGCGCGTCTGGCCCGCTTCGGCTTCAACGCCGTGCGTTTCCACCACATGGATGCGAACTGGGCGCCGAACGACGTGCTCATCGATTACTCCGGCGGAACCTCCCGCAATCTCTCCGCCGACCGCCTCGAACGGCTGCAGTACTTCATGGCGCAGCTCGCGGCGCGCGGCATCTACTCCAACCTCAACCTGCTCGTCTCGCGCGGGTTCCAGACCGGGGACGGGCTGGGGAACGAGATCGCGCAGATGGGCTGGAAGGATCAGCACATCCTCGGCTTCTTCAACGATACGGCGCTGGAGCTCCAGAAGGAGTATGCGACGAAGGTGCTCACCGCGCCGAATCCCTACCGCGGTGGCCAGACGTTCGCGCAGGACCCGGCGGTGGCGTTCGTCGAGATCCTGAACGAGAACGGCCTGTTGCAGAAATGGTACGAGGGCGTGCTCGACACGATGCCGGCCGTGTATCGGGCGCAGCTCGCCGCGCGCTGGAACACCTGGTTGGCGACACGTTATGCCGACACCGCGGCCTTGCTGACCGCCTGGGGCGCGCTCGACCTGCCGTTGCAGGCCAATCTGCTGCGCAATGGCACCTTCGCCTCCGGCCAGACCGATTGGAACCCGGAGCGACACGACACGGCGGCGGCGACTTTTACCGGCACGACGGATTTCTCCGGGCAACCGGCCATGCGGATCAGCGTGACCACCGCCGGCTCGGCTGATTGGCACGTGCAATTCAACCAAGGGGGACTCTCGCTGACCAATGGCGGTGTCTACACGGTGAGCTTCTGGGCCAAGGCCGGCGCGGCCGTGCCGTTGCGGGCCGGCCTGGCGCGGGCGTACGGCGACTACGGCACCATTGGCACCGGGATCATGCCGACCCTCGGCACGAGCTGGCAGCAGTACACGTTCGTGGTGCAGGCGCCGGCCGCCGACTCGAATGTGCGGCTCAATTTCAACGGCTTCGGCAACCGTCTTTGCACTGTGTGGCTGGCCGACGTGAAGGTCCAGCCGGGCGGCAAGGTTGGCGCGCTACCCGAGGGGTGCACGGTGGAGGCGAGGAACGTGCCCGCGATCGCTCGCACGGGTACCACGATGACATCGTCCGCGCGGCAGGACTGGGCGCGCTTTCTTCTCGCGCTCGAAATCGACTACTGGACGGCGATGCGCCGGCACGTGAAGGAGACCATCGGTTTCGGCGGCATTGTGTGGGGCTCGATCGCGGCGAACAGCCCGCTCAACGCCCAGGCCGGGCTCGACGCGATGGACTCCCATGTCTACTGGCAACATCCCACGTGGCCGGCCGGCCTCGACTGGGATGCCGTCCAGTGGACGGTCCAGAATCGCTCGATGGTCGATGACTCGACGGGCGGGGTCTTGGGCTCGATCGCGAATCAGCGCGTGAAGGGGCGGCCGCACAACGTCACCGAGTACCAGCACCCGTCGCCGAACACCTATGGCTCCGAGGCACCGCTGCTCTCCGCCGCCTATGGCGCGCTGCAGGACTGGGACAGCCTGTGGATGTTCAACTACTTGACGGGCACCTCCGAGTACGTGACGGGCTTCTTCGACCACGGCGGGCATCCCGGAAAGATGGCCAACAACCTCCTGGCGGCGGCGCTCTTCCGGCGCGGCGACGTGAAGGTGGCGAACAACGAATACACGATGGCGCTCACCCCCGAGAAGGGTGTGGCCATCGCGGCCGACCAAGGAAGCGCCTGGAACGTCGGCGACGGGTCGCATCTCGGGGTGCCTTCCGCGCTGGCGCTGGTCAGCCGGGTTTCGCTCAACATCGGTCCGTCGGCCACCGGGCTGACGACGCCGCCCGCGACGCCGGTCGGCCCAATCCTGAATTCAGATACGGGCGAACTGCACTGGGACTACTCGCTTACTACCCAAGGGGTGGTGTCGATCGACACCGCCCGCACCAAGGCGGTGGTAGGCCATGTCGCGGGCCGCACCTGGAACCTGGGCGGTGTGACGATCGCGCCGGGCGCCACGCGGCAGGACTGGTGCACGATCGGGCTCACCGTGCTCGAGGGAACCTCCCTCGCTGGCGCGGATGGGGCGCGCGGTGTGATCGTCACGACCGGCGATCTCGCGAACACCGGCATGGTGTGGAAGGATTCCTCCCGCACCTCGGTGGGCGCCAATTGGGGCTCGGCGCCGACGCTGATCGAGGTCATTCCCGCGACGATCACCTTGCCGGTTTCCCCGGCCCGGGTGAGCGCGTGGGCGCTCGACGCCCGCGGCCAGCGCAGCGCGGCGTTGACGGTGGCGAATGTCGGCGGCAAAGCGCAGGTCGTGCTCGGCCAGAACGGGGCGACCGTCTGGTACGAGTTTCAAGTCGCGGCGGTGGCGCCGGCGGCCATCACCACCCAGCCTGTGGATACTGTGACCACGGCCGGCGGGACGGCGACGCTGACGGTTGGCGCGAGCGGTTTGGCGCCGCTTTCCTACCAATGGTACCGCGGGGACAGCGGCGATGTGGCGCAGCCGGTGGCGGGAGCCACGGGGGCATCGTTCACGACGCCGGCGCTGACGGCGTGGACCCGGTATTGGGTGCGGGTGACCAACGAGACGGGCTTTGCCGACAGCCGCACCGTGTTTGTGCGGGTCAACGGCGGGACGATGACCCTTGCTGACTGGACGGCGCAGGGCGGGGTGCCGGCCGACCAGCGCACGGCGCAAGCGACCCCGGCCGGCGATGGCGTGACGAACCTGCTGAAGTACGCGCTGGGCGTTCCTCCGCTGGAGGCGGTGGGGTCGAGGTGGCCGGTTGCGGCCGTCGTCGCGCCGGCGTCGGTGGCGCTGGTGTTTACGCAGAATGCCGGGGCGCAGGGAGTCCGCTACACGATGGAGGCATCGAACGACCTCGTGACGTGGGCCGAGGTCGACAGCACGATGGAGATTCTTGCCAACAATCCCGACGGCACCCGGCAGGTGCGCCTGCGCGAGACGGTACCGCCGGCGACATCGTGGCGTTTCGCGCGGCTCAAGGTCGAACCCATCCAGTGAGGCGCGCCCCCGCCGCGTGATCCGGCGGGGGAGACGGCGGACGGCCGGCGGTTCAGCCGCTCGGCCGGCCCGCCGGCACGATCACGAC
>JAEXPL010000036.1 GCA_023446865.1 Verrucomicrobiota bacterium
GCAACGACACCGGTGAATTGGAAAAGTGGTGTCAGGAGGCGATCGCCGCCAACCCGAAGGCCGTGGCCGAGTACAAGGCCGGCAACGAGAAGGCGATCAACTCGCTCAAGGGCCCGGTGATGAAGGCCGGCAAGGGCAAGGCCAACCCCAAGCTCGTCGACGACGTTCTTCGCAAATTGCTCGCCGCTGGGTGATTTTGAGGCGAGTGGAAAGGAAAAGATGCCGCTCCGCTCACCCCGTCCATCTTCTTGCCGTGGAATGGCTTGGCTCCGGCCGGTGCCTTCCGGGGCAAGGGGCCGAAGACGGGGGACGGAACCGGCCCGGTAATCGCGCGGTCAGTGCCCGCGTCTCCACTACCGAACTTGCCTTCGAGCGCCCCCCCAACCCCATCGCCATGAACTCTCCGCTTCCGGGTTTCAGCGCCATCCTGCTGACCGGCTTCGCCCTCCTCGCCACCGGCTGTGTGAGCGAGTATTACGAGACCACTTCCGCCCCGCCGTACTCCGGTACGACCCTCCCGGCGGCCAGCCGGGTGGCCATCGTGATGGAGTTCCGGGGAGGCGAACCTTCGCCGCAGGAACGCGCCGAAGTGCGGGCCCTGCTCGCCGAATATCTGGCGGGCAAGGGATCGGTGCTGGTCGATCAACCGAGCGACGCCGACTACCTCGTCCACGCGATCCTGGAGCGCCGCAATCCCGACAACCCCGCCGAGTGGACGGTCGTCAACACCTACTCTGCGCAGAGTCTGTCGGCTGTCGGCGGTGACGACTACCGTTGGCCCGGTGGCATCATCGAGGACGACTTCTACGAGACGACGCGGTTCACCTACATCGGCTTCGGTGTGTTCTACCCGATCTGGTTCGACACCTGGGATAGCCCTTGGCACCGCGGCAGGGTGCGCGTCTGCCCGCCCCCGCGCCGACACGATCACTACCGCGACAGCCATTGGCGCGAGGAGCGGCGTTGGCACAGACCCGACCGTTGGCAAGGTCCTCACCGTCGCGACTCCGATCACGATGATCGCCCCCGCCCGGGCCTGCGTCCGGGCGACCGGCGCGAAGACGACAGACGTCGCCCCGATGCGCCGAACCGTCCGACCAACCGACCCAATGGCGACCATCGCTCGGAGGACCGACGCGACCGCGATCGGATCAATGACGGTGATCGCCGCCCCGGTGGCGATCGGAACAGCGGCGACGGCCGCGGCAACGATCGCGACCACGGAGGCGTGAACCGGCGCCCCGGTTCGGATGTGCGCCCGCCCGCACCTGCGCAAGACACTCCCCCCGCAGTCCGACCGTCGCGTCCGAACCCACCGCTGAACCCGCCACCGGCGGTGAATCAGCCCGAGCCGCGTCCGCGCACCGTGGTTCCGGGGCACGGCCCGGTGCCGTCCCGCCCGCCGGAGCGGCGGTTGCCGGACGGTCGGGAAACGCCTCGGGAGCACGTGCGGGAACGGACCCCGCGCCCGGCCAACCACGCGGAACCGCCGCTGGCGAACCCGCGCCCCAGCGTGGAGCGGCCGCGGACTCCGCCAAGCCAGCCACCGGAGCGACCGCGTGCGGTGGTGGGCCCCGATCACGGTACGAATCCCCCGCGCCCGACGATGCAGCCTCCGGCTGAACCCCCGAAGGTGCAGCCGCCGCCGCGGGTTGCGCCGCAACGACCGGTGCCGGAACCGCGCCGCGAGCCGACTCAACGGCCGGAAGTGCGGCGCAGCGAGGCGCCCCGCCATGTGCCCCCGCCGCCCCGTCGCGAAGCGCCGGACAACTCCTCCCGAGACGACCATCGTCAGCGTTCGAGGGATCGCTCGGACGACAACGACAAGAATCGGGACGATTCGCGTTGAGGCCGGTCGCCTTGGCGGGAGCGCCGCCGCCGGCTCTGCGCTGGCGCCGCGCGGGCGAGGGGCATAGGGTGATCGCATGAAACGCGCCCACCACCCCTGTGTCCTCCCGTGGGACGAGCATCGCGCTTTCCGCCACGAACGCGGCTTCAAGCTGCCGTTTGTCGACGAAGGGTGCGGGGCGCACCAGCTGCGGATGCACGTCTCCGTGATCAATCCCGGCGAGTCGCCGCATCCTCCGCACGCTCACGCTGGCGAGGAGATTCTCTTCATTCTCGAGGGCGAAGCCGAGGTGTTGATTGGCGAGGAAACCCGCCTTGTCGGCGCGATGACCGCGGTGTTCTGTCCGGAGCATGTGACCCACGGTCTGCATAACTGCGGCAAGGTCGCGACGAAGTTCATGGTCATCCGCGTGCCATGAATGCGCCGCGTTTCGCGACGACCTGCGGTGCTGATTCTGCGGTGACGACGGCGCTCACCGCGATGCGGCTCAGCTCGGCTCGTCGGCACGTCTTGCTCTGTGTCGGCCCGGACTGCTGCGATTCTGCCGCCGGCCTGGAAACCTGGGACTTTCTCAAACGCAGACTGAAGGAGCTCGGCGTTCCAGTCCTGCGGACGAAGGCCGCCTGCCTGCGAATCTGCCGCGGCGGGCCGTGGCTCGTTGTCTATCCCGACGGCATCTGGTACGGCGGAGTCACGCCGGCACGTTGTGAGCGAATCGCCGTCGAACACCTGCAGTCCGGCCGACCGGTGGCCGAGTGGGTTGTGGCGGAACATCCGTTGCCGCCGGAAGGCGCAACGTAGTCTACCTCGTCACTGCCCAAGGTGTTTCGCCAGCTCGCTGAAGGTGTCGAACACACACCCCTGCTGTTTCAACTTTTCGATGACCGCCTTGATCTGCTCGGCGGTCTCGGGGCGCCATTCATGAAACAGGATCACGGAGCCGTCCTCGATGTTCGTGGTGGCCCGCCGGAGGATCTCTTCCGCACTCACGGTGTTCATGTAGTCGCCCGAGACGGCGATTTTGGGCGCGTAGTAGATCTTGAGGCCGAGTTTGGCCGTCGCCGCCTTGACCTTGTCGTCGATCGCGATGAACGGCGGCCAATACCACGTAGGGGCGACGCCGGCGGCCGCGGTGATCGCTTCCTGGCCCTTGGTCACCTCGGCTTCCACTCCTGCGGCATCGAAATCTTTGGGGTGTTTGTGCGAATACGAGTGGTTGGCGACCTCATGGCCGGCGGCGACGACAGTCTTGAGCAGGGCGGGGTTGGCCTCGGCGTTCTTGCCGACGGTGCCGAACGTAACGTGCACCTGCTCCTCGGCGAAGAGGGCGAGCAGCTTGGGCGTCTGCTCCGCGTGCGGGCCGTCGTCGAAAATCATTGCGACGTGGATCGGCGCTGTCGCCGCGGCGGCGAAAGAGGCGAGGCTCAGGAATAGGGAGGCAAGGGTGGGGAGGAGTCGCATCGGTGCAACGAGGCTTGCGCGGGCGCGGCCGCCGAGGAAGTGGAAACTTCGCGAATGCATCGATTGGCGTTCGCGCCGGTGTTGCGGTCGATTGCGCGTTCTGCCGCGGCGGTCCGCGGGCAACCGCCTCGCCGGTGTTGCCGCTCTTGTTCCGGCATCCGCCGCCTTACCCCTGTGCAACGCCGCACGTTTCTCGTGCAGGCCATCGCCGATGTGGACCTTGTGCGTCGCGCCGACCGCTACGTGGCCGCCGCCACGGAATCTCTCCTCAACAACAGCCGCGCGGGCCCGGGCGAAGTGGGCAGAGCCGACAATGCTTTCGCGGGCACCGACCCGGTGCTGATCGATTCCTCCGGCGCGCTGCTGCACAAACGCCAGCCGGCCGACATTCCGCTCCTGCGGTGTGCCGCCGCCCACTGTCTTGGGTTGATGGAAACTGCCGCCGGCGAGCTGCGCGAGGCGAAGCTTGGGTGAGGCAAAACGCTCCCACTCAGGAGCGCTGGCGGGAGTAGCGACGATGACGGTTTTATGAGGTTTTTGCCCTAGGCGCCCACTCGGTCGGATGAGGCATGAAAGCCCGTTCAAATCTAGGGGCTTGCCCTCGTACCCTGCGCCCGATCACAGTCCGGCCATGGCCCAGTCCCTAAACACCAACGGCCGGTCCTTTGTGGCCCGCCGTCTCGCTCCTCTCGCCAGCGTTCTTTCGCTCGCTTTCGCGGTTTCGGCCCACGCAGCCCTTCTGTGGGATAACGGCTCCCTCGTCAACCAGCCCGGCGCCGGCGCCGGCGGTGCGAATGTCAGCGCGATTGCCGCGGGCGAGAACACCTATGGCTGGGGGATGCAAAGCGCCCAAGGCAACCGAGTCGCCGACGACTTCACGATCGGCGTCGGCCAAACTTGGATGCTCTCCAGCGCCGAAGTTTTCGGCTACCAGACTGGGTCAACAACCACCTCCACGTTCTCTGCCCTGAGTCTGCGCATCTGGCAGGGTGCACCTGGCGCATCCGGTTCCTCAATCATTTGGGACAGTTCATCGGTTGAGCAGCTCCTGACGACCAGTTTCACCGGTATCTACCGCACCACCGCAACGGACCTCACGAACACCGCGCGGCCGATCATGTCGCTGCAGAGCGGCCTTGGCGGCACTGTGCTTGGCGCTGGAACCTATTGGCTGGATTGGTCGGCGGCGGGTTCTCTCTCCTCCGGACCGTGGTGCCCGCCGGTGCCCCCGGGCAACGCTGGCAATGCCCTGCAGCAGACTAGCACGGGTTGGGTGGCTGCGCTCGATAGCTTCTCCGGTCACCAGCCCGATTTTGCGTTCCGCATCCATGGCACGGATCTCGGGGGTGCGGTGCCGGAGCCGTCGACCTACGGCCTGCTGGGCGCGATGGTGCTCCTCGGTTTCGCCGAGTGGCGTCGCCGCGCGAGCCGTCGCTGAGCCGCTCGAATCTCTTTCGCCCAAGGCGCTCCCCACCGGGAGCGCCTTTTTGTTGCGCCGGCCGACCGGAGTGCGACGCCGGGCTCACCGCAAGCTGCGGATGCCGGTCTCGATTTCGGCTGCGATGCGGGCGGAGACTTCCTCGAAGGTGCCCATGCCGTCGACCTTCGTCACGCCGTGCTGTTGCTGGTATTTCTGGATCACGGGCACGGTCTTGGTCTCGTGCTCGGCGAGACGCTTCACGATCTTCGACGTGCTGTTGTCGTAGGGCATGCAGGCGGCGGTCTTGGAGCGCTCGTCGAGGCGGCGGATGAGCTCGAGCGTGGGCACTTCGATCTCGATGACGCGGGAGATGGAGGAGCCGAGCTTCTTGAGCAGGCCGTCGAGGATGTACGACTGCACGAGGGTGCGGGGAAAGCCCTTGAAGATGAAACCCTTCACATCCTTGGCCTCGGCGAGTTTCCGTTCGATGAGCGGTACGACGATCTCGTCGGGCACGAGCTGGCCGTTCTCGTAGAGGGCGAGGATGCGTTTCCCCAGTTCGGTGCCCTGCTTGATCTCGGCGTCGAGCATCGGGCCGGTCGCCAGAAACTCGAGGCCGTAGCGTTGGGCGATGGCGCGTCCCTGGGAGCCGCGGCCGGAGCCGGGGTAGCCGAAGAGGACCACGTTGAAGAGGGTCTTGCTGAGTTCGACGCCGATGATCTGCGTGATCTGCGCGCGGACCTCCTCGATGCTCTTCCGGCCGTCGACATCCTTGCAGATACCGCGGTCGCGGTAGAACTGGAGAACGGGCAGGGTCTTCTGGTTGTACTCGCGCAGGCGGTTGCGGATGACGGTCTCGTTGTCGTCGCTGCGGCCGGAGGTGAGGCCGCGGTTGAGGAGGCGCTTGACCGATTCCTCCTCGGGCACTTCGAGGCTGATGAGGCAATTGAGCGAGGTGTGCAGCTTCAGCATCAGGCCCTCGAGGATGTAGGCCTGGATGTAGGTGCGCGGGAAACCGTCGAAGAGGAAGCCGTTGCAGCCGGGGTTTGAGACGATGGTCTTCTCGATGATCTGGACGATGATCTCGTCCGACACGAGGCCGCCGGCCGCGATGATGCTCTGGGCCTCGAGGCCGAGCTTGGTGCGGCCGGCCATCTCCTTGCGCAGTAGATCGCCGGTGGAGATATAGAACAGGTTGTAGCGCTTGATCAGGTAATCCGACTGCGTGCCTTTGCCGGCACCGGGCGGACCGAAGAGGGCGATGTTGAGCATGGGGCTGCGGGGTGGAACGGGGGCGGCGGCCATGGGCGGCCGGCGCTTGCTGAAGCGAACGCGTCGCGTTCCGTGAAGCAAGCCGGGCGGGAGGATTCCACTACGCTGGCGGCGACCGTCGACAACCAGTGGTGCCCGGCGAGACGGAACTCGGCGGCAGCGGATTCCGTGGAGGGCGGGCTTTCCCACGCGCCCTGGTCAGTTGTCTGCGAGTTCAGCGTGATCACCCAGGAGGCGGGCGATCGTCGGATTCACGATCCGGCCGGCGCGGGTGTTGATGCCGCGGGCCAGGCCGCGGATTTCGGCGAGCGCGCGTTCCAGTCCACGCTCCGCAAGCGCTGTGATGAAGGGTTCGGTCGCCTGGGTGAGGGCGAGGGTCGAGGTGCGGCCGACCATCGCGGGCATGTTCGGCACGGCGTAGTGGATCACACCGTGTTTCACGAAGGTCGGTTCCTGGTGCGAGGTGGCGCGGATCGTCTCCACGCAGCCGCCTTGGTCGATCGCGATGTCGACGCTCACGCTGCCGGGCCGCATCGAGCGTACCATGCGTTCCGAGACGACCACCGGGGCGCGAGCACCCGGCACCAGAACGGCGCCGATGACCAGATCCGCCTCGGCGACCGCGTGGCCGATGTTCGCCGGGCTCGCCTGCAGGGCGACGACGCGGCCGTGGTATTCGGAGTCGAGGATGTCGAGTTTGTGCGAGTCGAGATCGAGAACCGTCACGCGCGCGCCCATCCCGGCGGCGATGCGGGCGGCGTGGGCCCCGGCATTGCCGGCACCGAGGACGACGACATGGGCCGGTGCGACACCCGGCACGCCGCCGAGCAGGACCCCGGTACCGCCGACCTGGCTCTCGAGGTAGTGGGCGCCCACTTGGGTCGCGAGGCGGCCGGCGATCTGCGACATCGGCTTGAGGAGGGGCAGTGTCCCGTCGGCCGACTCGACGGTCTCGTAGCCGATGCCGAGGACGTTCTTGCGCACCAGTTCGCGGGCGAGCTCCGGCGCCGCGGCGAGGTGCAGGTAGGTGAAGATCGTCTGGCCTGGCTGGATGCGCCCGAACTCTTCCGGGAGCGGCTCCTTCACCTTCAGGATCACGTCGGCCGTCTTCCAGAGGCGATCCGGGAGCGCGACGATGGTGGCGCCGGCGGCACGGTAGGCGTCGTCGGCGAAGCCGGCACGGGCGCCGGCCTTCTTCTCGACGAGCACGCGCCCGCCGAGCTGGGTGATGCGGCGACAGATGGCGGGGGTCATCGCCACCCGCGTCTCGCCCGTTTTGATTTCCCGTGGCACTCCGATTGTCATGACAGAGTCTCGCCACGAGTGCCGGCGAAGCAACTGCCTGTGGAAGCGGCGCATGGTGCCGCGCCGATTTCTCAGTCGGGTGGGCGACTTTGACTGCGGCGGGAGATTTCGCGTAAGGCGTGGTCGAAGGCGCCCAGCGCGGCGGGGTCGTCGCGGCGGACTCCTTCGGCCAAGGCGCGGTAGCTGGCGGCTCTTTGTTCCAGCACCGTGCCCACCGCCTGGATCTTGCGGGCGGTCGTGGTTCCGGCTGTGGCCGGAACCTTTTGCAGCGCCAGCCGCCAACGATCGTAGAAGGGCAGCAGTTCGGCGTCGAGGAAGGTGGCGAAGGCGTCGCGGTTGTTGTGCTGGATCTGGTATTGGGCGCGCAGCTCCCGTTCGCGCTTGAGCAGCTGCCTCTCGGCCGGGTCGAACTCTTCCGCGAAGTCGTCCCACGCGAGCTCCTCCGTCACCCGGTAGTTGAAACGCGGCGCCGCCACGACTCCGATGCCGACGGCGGCTGCGAGGGCGACGAGTCCCGCGACGAGGCGCGGGTGGAAGAGCCGGGCACGCGGCGCGTGATCGAGCGGCCGTGCCATCAACCAGCCCAAAACGATGCCGCCGAGGAGACCGCCGGCGTGCGCGGCGTTGTCGATCTGCGGCAGCATGAGGCCGTAGACGAGGTTGTAGCCGGCGAAGGCGAGCGTGCTGTTCATCATCGGCTGATAGACGCGCTTGGGCAGCGCCAGCTTCTCGCGCCGGATGTAGCCGAGCAGCAGGCCGTACACGCCGAACACCGCGCCCGAAGCGCCCGCGCTCCAGACCTTGTCGCCGTGCCAGACCATGCTCGCGAAGCCGCCCACCAAGCCGCTGCCCAGGTAGCCGAGAGCGAAGAGCGAGCGCCCGAAGAGTTTCTCGACCATGTGGCCGGTCTGGTACAGCGCCCACATGTTCATGAAGAGGTGCAGTGCGCCGTAGTGCATGAACATGCTGGTGAGCAGGCGCCACCATTCGCCATCGGTCGTGGCGGCGGCGTTGTTCGCACCGAAGCGGACGTACGGCAGGAGGCTGTTCGTGGTCAGCCAACCGGCGTCGGCGAACAACGCCAGCGCGAGGAACGCCCCGATGTTGAGCGCGAGGATCACGGTGGTCACCGAGCTCCACCACGTGCGTGGCGCGGGGAGCGCGTGCACCTTGGCGGCAAAGTCCTGCAGCTCGGTGAAGTCGGCCGCGACCGCCTTGGGCAGCTGCGCGACGATCGCCGCGGCCTCCTCGGCCGTGCGCGCGCGGAAGACGAACTGCGCGCCGTAGCCGCCCGACTCGCCCTTGCCGGTGGCGAAACTGATGTCGCGGTCCGCGAGCGCCACATTCCAGAGCTCGCTGGCGGAGAAGCTCAGCACCTTCGAGCCGAACGCGAGCGCGCGCCGCGGGCGTCCGACGAAGCGAACCCGACCGATGGACGAGATGATCGTGAGCGTTCCGGAGCCCCGGAAGTCGAGGTTGCGCTGCCCGTCGAGCGTCCTGGCGGCGTCGAAGTCGACAGCGTACGTGAGCTCCTCGGCGGAAGGGGCGGCGGGCGCATCCATGGTGTGGTGGCGCTACTCATGGCGCGCCGGCCCGGCGCTGACAACGGGTCTTTTCGCGCGCCGCAACCGCCAGCGCTGGTTGGCGGCCACGATATAGCCGGCACACTCCGGGACGCCGCAACGGCAGGGGTTGTCGGCCCACTCGCGGAAGGGGAAACCGTAGTCGAAGGTGAGTTCCTGCCCCGGGGCGATGTCCTCGGTGGCGATGATCCAGATGCGCCCGCGCCGCTTCTCCGAGAAACAGTTCGGCCGGCACGAGTGGTTGATGAACCGACTGATGTTGCCGCCGCGCCGACCGTCGAGATCGTGGCGCCGGTTGAGGTCGAAGATGTAGGTGCAGGCGGCGAGGCCGCGGCGCACGCGTGCCAGCCGCGCTTCCTCGCGGCGGCGGCTCTCGGCCTTGGTGATGCGCTTGCCGATGTATTCGACGATCACATGCCCAGCCGGGATCGGCACGCGGGCGTAGACGCCGTGGCCATGGATGGCCGAATTCCGGCGCTGGATCAGGAGCGACGGCGGGATCGGGAGGGGAGAATGCGAGGAACGACGTTTGGCGGCGACGGGCGTGGGTGGCCTCATGGCGAACGGTCACTCAACCCATTACTCGGCCCGGCGCGCAAAGCCATTTCGACCGCCCGCGATAGTTTTGTGATCTCATGGGCAAAGAAGGGCCACAGGTGCTCCGGAAGCGGGTGGATCGGAGTTCGATTGTTTGCAGGTACTCGATTCGGCCACCGGGCGATAACTTCTGTCGGGCCTCGCTGTTCGGCATACGCGACTGGCTTATCAACGTGTTGTGGGTGGCGGATTGTCCGAACGCTTCGATTCTTCGAATAGTGCGAACTGGCCGTGGAGAGAGGAGCCTGCGAGTGACTCGTCGAACTCGAAGCGGTACCCCATATGGCGGTAGGCGACGGCGCGGCGCCGGAACATGGCGAGGGTGATCGGGTGGTTGTCGTCGAGGTAGTCGTAGATCCGGATCTCCTGCTTGGTCGCATGCTCGCGGTGCAGGCGGCCGGCGTACTGGACGAGGCGGCCTTTGAAGGAGAGCGGCATCGCGAGAAACAGGGTGTCGAGCTGCGGCAGGTCGAAGCCTTCGCCGATGAGCGACGCGGTGGCGAAGAGTACGTACGGCTTCTGGGTCGTGCCGCAGGCTTCGATCTCGGAGCGGATCTCGCGGCGGCGCTTGATGCCGTCGCTGCTCGAGAGGTGAAAGATTTTGGCCCCGTTTCCGCCCTGAAGGTGCGCGAATGCGGCGGCGAGTAGCTCGAGGTGGACTTTTCGGTCCGAGAGCACGAGCGGGCTGTGGCCTTCGGTCACGCGGTTGTGGATGTCGGTCGCGATCTGCTCGGTGCGGCCGGTGTCGGCGACCAAGGCCTGCCACACGGCGTGGATGGGCGGTGTGGGTCCGAGCGAGGCGTCCAGATGGAAGGCGCTCTTGCGAATGACGACGGTGCGGGGGATCGTGTTGTCAGGTGTGGCGGTTAGCGTGTGCCGGATCGGACCGCACTGGAGGTGGAGCAGGCGTTCGAGGCCGTCCTTGCGTTGGGGTGTTGCGGTGAGACCGAGGAGGTTTCGGGACGTGCAGGCCTTGAGCAAGGACTCGAAGGACACCGCGGGCACGTGGTGGCACTCGTCGACGATGACCAACCCGTACTCGGAGAACAGCTCCGCGGGATTCTCGACGCGGGCAAGACTCGGCAGCATGGCGATATCGAGCCGACCGGTGCGCTTGCCGGTCTTCCCGCGCAGGAGGCCGATCTCCTTCTTCTTGAGGCCGAGGAAGCGCATGAGTTCATGGCGCCATTGATCGAGCAGTACGGAGCGATGGACCAGCACGAGCGTGGCAGTGCGGTGGCGGGCGATCAGCGCGCAGCCCATGACGGTTTTACCCGAGCCCGGTGGGGCGGCGAGGACTCCGTGCTCATGCGCTGCCATCGCTTGCACGGCGCACTCCTGTTCGGGGCGCAGTTCGCCGCTGAACTTCCATTCGAGGCGCGGGGCTGGTGGCCGCGCATCGTGGATGGTCACGGTAGCTCCGGCGTCTTCGATGATGCGCTGGGTCTCGGCGAGAACCCCACGGGGCAACACGAGCCGGTCGGGGTGCCACTCGCCGGCGAAGAGGAAACGAGGGGTGTCGTAGGTGGGGAACCGGAGGCGTTGCTTCTCGTAGAAGACCGGGTTGGCGAAG
>JAEXPL010000132.1 GCA_023446865.1 Verrucomicrobiota bacterium
ACCGCCGTCAGGATGAGGCCGGCACGCCGTGGTGCGTGACGATCGACTTCGACACGATCGAGAAGCCCGGCGACACGTTCACGCTCCGCGACCGCGACACGATGCAGCAGACGCGCATCACAGAAGCGGGGCTCTTCGCTCTCCTCGCCGAACAGGTGGATAACGCCTAACCGCACCCGGCCTCCGGAGCCTAGCGCGAAGGAGGCTCACCGAGGCCGTGCTCTTCGCGCTGCTGGCCGAGAAGGTCGACAACGCCTGAGGAATCCGGCGGACCGGATTCCTGAGCCGAAATGGCGGACCATTTCGGGATGAACAGGTAGGGACGGCTCTCCGAGCCGTCCGTCCGTTTCGTGGCGCCGTTCGCGAGAACGGCGATGCTGGTGTTCTCGCCAAGATCGCCGATTCCTGCCACCGCAGCTCCAGAACCCGGCGAATCGTCGGCGGGTTCGGGAACTGAAAATCGCAATTAAGCATCCCTTAATTAGCACCTCGGGAATTAAAGGGAAGGTGCCTATGGTTTAATAGCGACTTGCTCGGCTCTGCTAACCTGTTAGTTACCAAGCATGAAACGGGAGCTCACGGGGCAGTGGTTTCCCCAAACAGTTGGAGGTGAAACGTGGAAGGCATTCGTGCCACTCCCGCTTCCGCCCGAGCCGATGCTGGTGCTCAATGCCGATTTGCAGACACGGCTGCAACGAGCGGCGGTTGCACTCGGCAAGCTCGACAGTGCCACCGATTTCCTGCCCGACCCGGCACTGTTCCTCTACAGCTATGTGCGCAAGGAAGCGGTGCTTTCCTCACAGATCGAAGGGACTCAATCCACTCTCGACGAACTGCTGCTTTTCGAGAACGAGGGCGCTCCAGGGGTGCCGCTCGACGATTTGCAGGAGGTCTCCAGCTATGCCACGGCGATGGACCACGGGCTCAAGCGCCTCAGTGAGGGTTTTCCGCTCTGCCTGCGGCTCATCCGTGAAATCCATGGCGTGTTGCTCAGTCATGGCCGTGGTAGCGGCAAGCAACCCGGAGAGTTCCGGACGTCGCAGAACTGGATCGGTGGCAGCCGGCCCGGCAACGCGGTCTATGTCCCTCCTCCGCCGGACCAGTTGCTCGAATGTCTCGGGGGGCTCGAGAAGTTTCTCCACAACGAGCCGGGCCCGACGCCCACCTTGGTCAAGGCGGCGCTGGCGCATGTGCAGTTTGAGACGATCCATCCGTTCCTTGACGGCAACGGTCGTATCGGCCGTTTGCTGATCACGCTGTTGTTCGTTCACGAGCGCATCCTGTCGCAGCCGCTCCTCTATCTCAGTCTGCACCTGAAGCAGAACCGCAGCACCTACTACACGCTGCTGCAGCGTGTGCGTACCGAAGGTGTGTGGGAGGAGTGGTTGGCATTCTTCTTCGATGGCGTGGCGGAGACTTCCGAGCAGGCGGCCGGCACGGCGAAGCGACTACTCAAACTCTTCGCCGCCGACGCCGAGCGCATCCATGGACTAGGCAAGGCTGCTCCGACAGCGTTGCGGCTCCATGGTCTACTCCAGAAGCGCCCGTTTACGACCGCGGTACGCGCGGCTACGGCACTGGATCTCTCGTTTCCGGCGATCTCCGGTGCGCTCGATAAGCTCACCGAACTCGGGATCGTCCGTGAGATCACCGGCGGCGCGCGCAACCGGATCTTCGCCTACAAGGACTACCTCACCATCCTCGGTGAGGGCACGGAGCCGCTCTGAGCGCCGAGTTGCGGGCGCGTGGCAGCGCGTTTCTGCGAGCCGGCGCTTTGAGCAAGTCTGTGATCGGGTGGTACTCCCGTGCTTGGCTTTAAAAGCCGAGCCGAGCTTTTAAAGAGAACGGCCAAAACTTTAAAAAGGTCAGCGGGCGCGCCCGTGGCTGTGGGGTGGGATGCCATGCTGAAACCGAGGCTTCCAATACATCGTAGCCTACGGCAGGCTCGGGCTGTCGGACGAACTGCCCTGAGTGCGCGACAGAAAATCGCGGCCTTATCCATCATCAAAGATGAAGGGATCAGGGCTGTTGGTGTCGGGGGACGCGAGAAAGCCAGAAACGGGATTGACTAGGGCATAACGATGTTAATGTTAATGGGTGAAACACACGAACATGACTGACGCACGCTCTACCACCTTCTCCTCTCTCTTTGCTGAAATCGAAGAAAACGCGCAGACCATGCGCTCCCTCATCCTTGCCCAAATCGCTGAGTATGCAGCTCAAAGCCCCGACGACTCTGATTGGATCTTTACCTGCGCCAGCGCGGTTAAGGATATCGACGCCAAGCTCACTCAACTCGCCCAGATCAGAGATGGATTTGTCGAGGTGTCTGAGAACGTCCTTGGGTTTTCGTCAGACACCGAGGAAACGACAGCGGGACGCTTGCGGCGGATCGAAATCGAAGTGTCGGAGGGGATGCTCAATCAGAGTCTCCTGAATCTGACGGCCGCGCGCCGTCGTGGGGTGGTAAAACTGGGTGAGACGTTCAAGATCCGGTTGCCTGATAAAACCGAGTTCGAAACCCAGCTAATCAATCCGGGTAACAAACTTCGCGAACGCGGGTGGATTCGTGAGTTCTACGGAAAGTGCGAGGTCACCGCTGGCCAGCGTGTTGTGCTCCAAGAGGTCGAATTTGGCGTTTGGACGCTCGCCCCCGTTCCGGAGCCGAAAGTAACGCTCGACTGATCCGTCGCGAGCGACGTGCGAAAACGCATTCCTATCCAAACCGCCATGAAAGTCGGAAATCTCTCCGTGACCTCCGTACGCGGGCAGCAACTCATCTGCTTGCTTTATGCGCTACATGAAATGGGTGGGATTCACTCCGCACAGGAAGTTTGTGAGTTCATTCACCGCCGGGGTTACCTGCTGCTGCGCTGGGAAGACCGCTCGCCTTATCCGTCACAGATGGAGCCAAGGTGGAGGACGGACATCCGCTGGAGGCGGAAAGATGGAGTACAGTCGGGGCTGATTACCGGTGATGAGCACAATGAATGGGAGATCAATCGTGATGGAATTCTCGCACTTGAGGCGGTCGCGCGCGGGGCGTCCCATGGATTCTTCTCGTTGGATGACTGTGACCTGTGGTCAACGGGGCTGAAGCGGACATTGCTTCCGGGATTCGTTCCAAGTCAGGATGTGACGTATCATTCGAGGGAGAAACGTAGGAGTACCTGCGCAGCTCCTGCGTTTCGTGTTGTTCATCAACTATTCGCACAGGGACACGGCGAATTGCTCGCTACGCGACTATCAGCGAAAATTGGCAGACCCGTTCTGCCGGTAATCGGGGATTGCTCGTCAGCGTACGCAGAGTTTCGCGAGTCTGAAAGAAATCGCACCGTAGCCATGGTGCTGGAGGTATTCGGGTGACGGTTGGATAATGGGTGCTGCCTTCGGGATCGTTATCAGGACGATCAGGCATCGCGCGGTCACGACCGGCACGTCGTCGAGTTAGCCTCCGGCTCTTCAATCGAACCCGGGGCGCTTGAACTCCCGCGCGGCGGGGAACTTTGCTTCGGCGGCGCGGCGGAGGCGCTCGAGTTGGACGAGCAGGTCGAGGATCGCGTCGCCGTGCTCGGCGGCGAAGTGCTCGCGCAGGCGCGCCCAAGCGGCGAGCGAGCGGTCGATCGCAAGCAGTGTGATCTTGGCCGAGCCGTCGCTGTCGCGCGGCAGGTCCCCTATGTGCAACTGGCGTTCATCGACGGCGCCCTGCACGGCGCGGCGGAGCTTCACCTCGATGAAGAAAAGGTACCACTGCACGACATCGAGGGCGTCACGGATCGTGGCGGCTGTCGCATCCGGTTGGCCGCTGCCGAGCCGGCTCTCGGTGGCGAGGGCCTCTTCGGTGTCGGCGAGAGCACCCGGAATGGCGCGCAGGAGGTTGTGCCCGGTTTTACGGTACGAGGAGGCGGCCTTGAACAGCGCCAAGCCGGAGCGGGCCGCTGCGCGGCGCCGTCTTTGGTCGGATCGCTCCGTCTCGGCCTGCAGCTCGGGCGAATCGAGATCGATGCCGCGCCGCTTGGCATCGCGCCGGATCATGCGGATCACAGCGGCGAAGGAGAGCGCGAGTTCTTGCCAAAAATCCTCGTTGGTGGTGTCGGCGGCTGCACGGTCGCCCGCCGCCTGGCGACGCTCTTCGGTTCGGTAGATCGCGCAGCGGGCGGTTTGCGGGCAGCGTTCGCACCAACGGTCGCAGTAGTTGTGGATGCCGGGGATCAGACCCGGTTTCCGGGCCGCGCGTTTCAGGCGGGCGATTTCGGCGTCGAGCGCTTTCGCAGATGGGGTACGCGCTCGCTGCGCCTTCGCGGGCTTCCGTTTCTTGGAGTCCTTCATGGGCTGCTGCACCACGAAGCAGCAGAAGTGCACCGACAGCGCAACCCGGTCGGCGGCGGCAAATGCGCGCAAGCAGATCCGCCATCCGCCGGTCCCGCCTCCTCCGGCAGAAGTTGAAAACCAACGCCTGCGAGCATCTCTCGCTAGCCTTACCCCGACCGCAACGCCGCCACCTCGGACTTTCGGCGGAAGGTCCAGCAACACCCGAACACCCGCAACATCTCAAGCCCCGGCCCAATCGGCCGAAGTAGAGGCAGCGCCCCGCCCGCAAAATGCCGACCGAGCCGACCTCCCGCCGTCCTGCGCCGATCGCCCCTGAGCGCAGGACCACCCATTCCGTGGATCTCCTGCACGCCCTCCTCGAAGGCACCCCCGATGCCATCTACTTCAAGGATCGTGAGAGCCGGTTCACGCTGATCAGCCGCCGGCTCGCCCGTTTGCTCGGGCTGACGGATCCGCAGGAGGCCTACGGCAAGACCGACCGCGATTTCTTTGCGCCCGAGCACGCCGAACAGGCGTTCGCCGACGAGCGGCGCATCATGGCGACCGGGGAACCGATCGTCGACTTGGTCGAGAAAGAGACCTGGCCGGACGGTCGGATCACGTGGGCCTCGACGACCAAGATGCCGTTGCGCGATGCCGCAGGAAATATCGTCGGCACCTTTGGCATTTCTCGCGACATCACCGCCCGAATCGCGGCCGAGCAACGGTTGCGCACCACTCATCGCGACCTCGGCGAGGGCGCCCGCCGCGCGGCCGCCGCGGAGGCGGCGGCCGGACAAGCGGTCTCGCTCCTGAGCCTCGTCGATGCGGGGCAACAGGCAACCGAACGGATGCGCCGGCAGTTGCTGAGCCCCGACTCCGCCGGGATCGCGGACCTCGCCGACCAGCTTCTCGAACCAGCACCAGCCGACCCCGAGGTCCGCCGGCAGCTCATCTCGCGCCTGCAGTCCCAGGCGGCCACCGCCACCGCCCACCGCCGCGGTCTGGTCGAGGCTCTCGGCGAGATCGAACGCTCGCTCACGCAGCTCGCCCAAGCACTCGCCAACCGGAAGTGATTCGGCGCAACCGACCGCGGCGACAGCGCAAATCCGCGAATCGTGCATTCCGCGACTTGCTCGCGGCAGGCCCACCGGTAAACGTTGACCCATGAGCTTGCGCCGCATCGCCGCCGCCCTTGGCCTCTCGCCCTCCGCCGTCTCTCTCGCCCTGCGCAACAGCCCGAAGATCCCGGCCGCGACCCGGCAGCGGGTCGTGCGCGAAGCCGCCCGCATCGGCTACCGCCCCAACGCCAAGCTCAAGGAGCTCATGAGCCAGCTCCGCCACAGCGGCAGCCGCGCGCAGGAGGCCTGCTTCGGGGTGATCTCGTTCTACGACTCCCTGCGTCCGTGGGAACAATCTCTCCATCTGCGGCGTGTCTTCGAGGCGATGCAGAACCGCGCCAACGAACTTGGATACCGGCTCGAGCCGCTGTGGCTGAAGGCGCCGGGCATGACCCTTCAACGTTTTCGCACCATCCTGGATACGCGGGGCATCCAGGGCCTGCTCTGTTTCGGCAGCCCGGACCTCAACGAGCGCTTTCCCACCGAGCTCGACCACTTCGCCATCGTCGCCCAAGGCCTGAGCATCTCCACCCCGCTGCACCGGGTGACGAGCCATTTCTACAACGACCTCACTGCCGCCCTGAACAAGGTCCACGCCCGCGGTTACCGCCGCCCGGGCCTCGTGCTCGGCAACTATGAGGAACAGCGCAGCGCCTACGCCTACACCAGCGCCTACCTCGGCTGGTGCGAGCACACCTACGGGAATCCCGCGCCGGTCCCCGTGCTGCGCACCAACCGCGTGGAGGAGAAGCCGCTCATGCAGTGGCTCCAGAAGCACAAGCCCGACGTCGTCATCTTCGTCCACCTCTACCACGTGCTCGGCGAACTCCAGCAACTCCTCCAGCGCAACGGCATCCGCGCGCCGGAGGATCTTGGCGTCGTCGCGGTGAGCCAGATCATCGAGGACACGCCGTTCACCGGCATGCAGCAGAACCAGCAGCTGATGGGCACGTGGGCCGTCGAACTGCTCGTCGCCCGCATCCACAATCAGGACTTCGGCATCCCCGCCAACCCACGCATCGAGATGGTCGAGAGCCGTTGGATCGAGGGCAGGACGCTGCGGCCGCCGCCGCCCCAGCCGTGAGCCGGGACGGCGCGGCGAAACTCACGGCATGGTCCGGGCGTACGGTCCCACGACAGCGCCCGTGAAATGACCACCGCCGCCGGCGGCGTTGGTGGTGATGGGGGTGAGATCGGCACGAGCCGCCACGACCTGCCACGCGCCACCGTCCGCCCGAAAGGCGAATTCGCCCGCCAGTTCGTCGCCCACGATGCGCAGTTCGATCCGTTCGGCGGACGCGGCGACCATCTGGGTCACGCGGGCCGGCTTTCCGCCGTTGGCGAGTTCCAGGTAGACCACGAGTCCATCGGCGCTGCGCTCCAACCCGAGGCAATAGAAGTGCGTCTCGCTCTGGAACAGCGCCAGCCCGGCGGAGATTCCGGACGCGGCCGGCGGCGCGAGCGCCGTCGTCGCCTCGAACTTTGCGTGCTGGAGCCGGCGCCCGAGGAACGACGGATTGCCTTTGCCGTCGAGGGTGTCGGCCCGCGGCGTAAGGCTGAGCTGGCCCTTCGGCGCGGTGAAGCTCCACCATTTCTCCTTGGGCGTGCGCGCCATCAGCCACAGCGGCGCCGGTCGCTCGGCACCGGAATCGAACTCGTCGCGCCAGGTGAAATTGCCCGAGAGCGGGACCGGCGCGGGACTGGCCACGGCAACCTTCGGTGCAGCCAAGGTGTACGGCACGCGTTCACCCGGCGGCAGGATCAGCGGCCAGCCGTCGGCGGTCCATTTCATCGGCAGCAGGAAGGTTTCACGGCCGGTGGCCTGGAAGCCGTGTTGGAACGGCCGGCACGCGAGGAAGACCGCCCACCAGTTGCCGTCGGGTCCTTCAATCAGATTGGCGTGGCCGGTGGCCGTCACGGCCTGCGGGGCGTTTCCGTCGAGATCACGCTGGGTGAGGATCGGGTTCTTTTCCCACGGCACGAACGGCCCCGTGGGCGCCTTGCTGCGCAGGATGACCTGCGAGTGGTTGATGCTCGTGCCGCCCTCGGCGCAACACAGGTAGTACCAGCCGTCCTTCTTGAAGAGGTGCGGGCCTTCGATCCAGACGGGCTGCTTGCTCAGGTCCACGCCGCCGTTGACGATGATCGAGCGCGGCCCGATGAGCTGCTTCTTCGCCACGTCGAACTCCTGGATCCAGATCGCACGGTGCCCCTGGTACAGCGGCTTGTTGTCGGGCGGGTTGCCGTTGTTGACCATCCAGGCGCGGCCGTTGTCGTCGAAGAACAGTGACGGATCGATGCCGTCGAACGGCAGCCAGATCGGATCCGACCACGGCCCGGCGGGATTGGTGGCGGTGACGAGGAAGTTCCCGCCGCCGTCGACCAAGGTGCAGACGACGTAGAACACGCCGTTGTTGTACTTGATCGTCGGGGCGAAGAGGCCGCGCGTAATTCCGAGCCCGGTGAAATCCATCTGCGACGGCCGGTCGATCACGTTGGCGATCTGGGTCCAATGCACGAGGTCGCGGCTGTGGAAGACCGGGATGCCCGGGAAGTACGAGAACGTGGAATTGATGAGGTAGAAATCGTCGCCCACGCGGCAGATCGCCGGGTCGGGGTAGAAGCCCGTGAGGATTGGGTTGCGGAAATGGTCCGCCGGGAGCGGCGCGGCGAAGACATCATCGCGCCCCGTGTATTCGAACCAGTCGAAGGACACAGGGGAGGACGGGGCGGCGACGCCGGACACGGCGGCGACCGCGAATAGTGCGGAGGCGAGGAGACGTTTCATAGAGGAGAAGGGTTAGGTAAGTTGGGTCAGATGGCAGGGCGATTCCTCCGGGTAAGCCGCGGCTCGGCGGGGACGCCTCGCCCTACCCGTCGAAGGTCACCAATCGTCGCTGCGGAAGGGCTCGGCGGGCAGGCCGGCGCCGTTGAAGAGCGTGGCCTGCGGGTTCGCCTGCCAGGCGTAGCGCACCGCCACCGGCGCGACGACCTCGGACGAGGACACCACAACGGTGTCGCCCACGATGCGCGCATCCGCCCAATGCCAGACCTTGTCCGCGCCGGCCACGGCGAACTCGCCGAGCTTGTCGCCCTTCACAACGAGACCACCCTCGGTGCCCGTGAAATGGATGCGCAGCGCGCTCGGAAGTTGCTCCAGCTTGGCGAAGGTCGGGCCGGCGGCGGCGACGGCACGGCCGTGGACGTTCTTGAGCGCAAGCAGGGCCAGCCGCTCGCCCACGGGAATCTTCTCAGTCGGGTGGATGTTGTCCGCCTCGCCGGTGTCGACCGTGACGATCGTGGCGGCCCCGGGGACGCTGCGGCCGAGCTCGAGCTGAATCTCGCGGATCTGGGTCCAACCGTCGGCGTTGGCCGGCGGCTCGGCCAGCCGCGGCGTGAACGCCGGGAGGCTGACGATGTAGAAGGGGAAGTCGCCCTGCCCGAAGGCGGCGCGCCAGTCGGCGATCATCGCCGGCAGGAGCGTGCGGTACTGCTGCGCCTTGAACTGGTTGGCCTCGCCCTGATACCAGAGAGCGCCGGTGAGCGCGAGCGGCGCGAAGGGATGGATCATGCCCTGGTAGAGGACCGACGGCATCGTCGGGTAGTTCTCGTAGGCGAGCGGCATCGGGTGCGGGGCGCGAGCATCGACGCTGACCGTGCCCTTCCAAGCACCTTCGAGCGCGACCGTCGAACCGTCGCCCAACGCGATCTTCAGATCGGCGGCGGGGTTGACGAAACCGCCATCGGGCTTCGTCTTGAACACGCGGAGGGCGATTCGGTTCTTGCCCGGGCGAAGCACACCGGGGCCGATGTGGTACGCCCGGGGATTTTCGACCCAAGAGCTCGCACCAGTCCAGCGGCCGTTGATGAACACCGTGTCCATCTTCTCGACGACGCCGAGGAGGATCTTCGCCACTCCGGCAGGGAGCGGATCGGGCAGCTCGATCTCGCGGCGCAGCCACACGACCGCGGGAGACTCCGGCACGCCGAGATCGGCGAAGGCGGATTTGAGCGTGGTCGGTTTCCAGGCGGAGTCGTCGAGCGTCTCCCGGCCCCACTCCTCCTTCTGGCCACGGTCGAACTCGTCGTACCAGTGGCTGACGAAGTTGCCATACTCCGGCTCGCCGCGCGCCTTGAAGCGTGCGATCTCGGCCAGCGCCGGCCCGAACTCGGGCAGACGCTGCAACGTCGCGGGAGCCATCCAGCACTCGGCCGGGGTGCCGCCGACGGCGCTCTGGATCAGACCGATGGGGACGCCGGTCTCGGCGTTGACCTTGCGGGCAAAATAGTAGGCGACCGCGGAACCGCCGCCCCACATCGGGAAGATCTCGGGCGCGCACACCTTCCACTCGCCCGCCGGAACGGCCACGGGACCGTAGGCGGACTTCGCGGGCACGCGGAAGAAGCGGATACCGGGATGGTTCGCCGCGGCGACCTCCGCCTCGCCGTCGCGCGCGCCGCGCAGGCTGAACTCCATGTTCGACTGGCCGCCACAGAGCCAGACGTCGCCCACGAGAACATCGGCCAGCTCGGCGCGCTGCGCCCCCCCCTCGAGCTTCAGCACATAGGGCCCGCCAGCGGGCGGAGGGGTAAACTCAACCTGCCAACGGCCGTCAGCCGCGGCGATCGCCTTGCCCGTCTGGCCCGCGATCTCGACGCGCACTTCAGCGCCGGGCGCGGTCCAACCCCAGACGCGGTTCGGCTTGTCGCGCTGGAGCACCATGTGCTCCGCGAAGACCGGGCTGACGAACGGCAGGGTCGCGGTGTCAGCCGCGACCAGTCGTGCGCCGAGGGCGACAACAAGAAGGACGGTGGAGAGGATGCGTTTCATGGGGAGAGTCTCTACTTCGACAGAAACCAGTTTCGCGCGCGATGGAGTGATTCAGGGGGGCAGCCCGTTCACCGCATCGCCGGGTCGCCCGGTACGTAACGGAGCCTGAAGGTGCGGTAGTATTCGAGCGCGTGCGCGGGCAGCTCCACACCGTCGGGCAACGGGAGTCGCGAGAAGGTCCGGAAATATTGCAGGCAGCCGTCGCGCCAGAAGACCGCGTCCTTCTCCTGCCGCCGGAGCAACTGCTCCACGTGGGTGTGGCGCTCGTGGTCGATGCGTCCGGCGATCGCCGCCCAATCGCGACGCCAGTCGCGCACGTTGTCGACACCGGCCTGGTAGTGCAGGCACAGCTCGTTCCAGAGCGAGCGTCCCGAGGCGAGCGGCCGCTCCCACGGGACGTGGTGGAACCAGAGGAGGTATTTCTCGGGACAAAGTTTCGGATCGCCGAATACCTGCGCCACTTCGGGGCGGTACTGGGCGATGGCGTTGGAGCCGGTCGCGGTGCGATCGAAGCCCACGCCCTGCGCATCGGCCCGATGGTAGTAGACGGAGGTCCAGTCGGCGCGGCCCGCTTCGGCGACCCAAGGGCCCGGGCCGTAGTGGTGCCCCTCGGCCATGATGTGGTGGAGGCCAAGCGGCATCGAGTAGTTCACCACCGTCTCATGCGAGGCGAGCAGCATCGCGGAGACGGTGCGCACGACCGCGGTGTCGTTGGAGAACGTCATCCGCGTCCACTCGTCGGCGATCGCGGCGGAGGAGAGCGTGTGATCCCACGCGAGGCGACCGAACGCGTACCAGTTGGCGGCGGCGAGCGGGTGCCCGGTCCAGTTGCGCACGTCGCCGGTGTTGGCGACGCCGGCGATGAGCGAATCCCCATGGTGGTCGATGGATCCGTCGACGACACGCGCGACGGTCGAGCCGGCGCCGGCACAGAAGGTGTCGGCATCCAACGTTTCCTTCCACATGGGTGCGAGGAACGCGAGCTGCGTGGCGCCACCGAGGTATTCCTGCGCGATCTGCAGCTCGGGCGCGAGCGGCGTGCGCGGCATGGCGCCGAAGAGCGGGTGGAACGGCTCGCGCGGCATGAAGTCGATCGCGCCGTTCTTCACCTGCACGAAGACGTTGGCGCGGAACTTTCCGTCGAGCGGCGTAAACTCGTTGTAGGCCTGCTTCGCGCGGTCGTCGGGCGCCTCGTGGCTGTAGACAAAGGCGCGCCAGATCACCACACCGCCGTGCGGCGCGAGGGCGTCGGCGAGCAGGTTGGCGCCGTCGGCGTGGGTGCGGCCGTAGTCCTGCGGCCCGGGCTGGCCCTCGGAATTGGCCTTCACGAGGAAGCCACCGAAGTCGGGCACGTGCTGGTAGATTTCGTCGGCTTTGGATTTCCACCACGCCTGCACGGCCGGATCGAGCGGATCGGCGGTGGGCAGGCCGCCTATCTCCTTTGGCGCGCTGAAGCGGGCGGTAAGGTAAACGCGGACACCGTACGGGCGGAACACTCCGGCGAGCGCGGCAACCTTCTCGAGGTAGGGCGCGGTGAGCACGGTGGCGTTGGCGTTGACGTTGGTGAGGACGGCGCCGTTGAGGCCGATCGAGGCGCAGGCGCGGGCATAGTCGGCATAGCGCGGATCGACCACCTCGGGCAGCTCGAACCAGTTCCAGAGCGAGAAGCCAGCCTGCCCGCGCTCGACGAAGCGCGTGAGATTGTCCCAGTGGTTGAGCAGGCGGCGCTTGATCCGCGGCGCGCCGGCGAGACCGTCGAGCTCCGCCACGGGCCGGGCGGTCTGGATCTGCCGCAGCAGCGCAAAGGCCCCGTAAAGCGCGCCCAGGTCGCGGTTGGCGGCAATGATCACCCGCGTCCTGCTGCTTCCGGTCTCGGTTCGGATCTCGTAGGCCTCGTCGCGCTTGTCGGCGAGCGGAGCCGCGGCCTTCTCCACTACCACCGCGATCTCCCGGCCGAGCATTCCGTGCAGCCCCGCGACCAGCTCGGCGCGCGTGGCGGCGATCGTCGGCGACTCATCGCCTGTCGGCGTAGCGAGCACCACGAACCCGAGAGCCTGTGAATACGACCCGCGCAACGCCGTGTCGGCGACGGGCTCATAGCGCAGCCAGAGGCGATAGCCGTCCTCGGCGCTGGCCGAGGAAGCCGCGAGGGCGAGAACGAGCGAGCAAGTGCGGAGCAGCAGGCGGAGCTTCATGGCGGGAGGGGTGGCGGGTTAGGGAGTGCGCGGGCCGTAGATCTGGTAGCGGCCGCCAGTTTGCAGGAGCGCGAGGAAGTAAAGCAGACCGTCGTAGTACCGCTCCTTGCCCGTCGGGACAGGCATCGACCAGAGCTGTTCCACGAAGTGGCGGGCCTCGGGGCCGTCCGCCGCGAGCGCGCCAACGGCGGCCATGGCGGGCAGGCCGGGCGAGTACTTCGTGGAGAGCGGCTTGCCCTCGAGGGTGTAGTTGTCGGGCAGGTTCGGCCCCTGTGCGGCGAGGAAACGCAGCACGCGGTTGCTCTGCTCGATCGCCCACGGATCGCGTCCGAACCACGACCAGTCGAGCGCCACGTTGCCGATGGTGCGGTAGGCGTCGTAGCGGAAGTCTCCGTGGCCGCCGAAGGTCACCGGGGTGCCGTCGAAGTTCGAATAGTCCGGCATCAGGCCCGTGACAGGATGCGCGGCGGCGCGAACGAGTCTCCGACTCTCCACCGCCACCTCGGCAAGGAAGGCGCGATCCGCCGGATCGGCCGCCCAGCGGGCCCAGAGCTCGTAGAACGCCGGCAGGTGGTAGGACGGATCGGTGAACTTGCTGCCGCGGCTGATCGGAACGAACACGATCTGCTTGTGCTCGCGGTCGAACATCGGCGTGACGGGGCCGGCGCCGCCCTCGTTGTTGTGCAGCATGTGGCGGAGGAGCGCCTGCGCCTCGGCCTCGTAGTTGGAGATTCCCTCGCCGTTGCCCCAGCGGTGCGCCGCGAAGAAGAGCGCCATCACGAACCACTCCTCGCCATCGGGCGCCGGACCTTCGTGGATGCGCGTACCGTCGAAGCGGCAGTGCCAGGCATAGTAGCCGGCAAACATGCCGCCGGGCTGGAACATGTACCGCTTCGTCCACCGCCAGATGCGGTCGAACTCCGCCTGCCGGTTCATCTGCACGGCGAGCATCAGGCCGTAGGACTGGCCCTCGGTGCGCACGTCGTTGTTCGCGATGTCGGGCACATAGGTCATCTCGTCGGCGGTCGTGTAGAACAACCGCTCGGTCGCCGGGTCGCCGACGGCATACTGCCGCCAGACGGCCTCGAGCTTGGCGTCGAGCTCGGCCTCGGTCTTGCCAAGGTGCTCGGCGAAGAGATTGCGATAGCGACCCGTTTCGAAAGCGGGGGCAGAGGCGGGAGCTGCGGACAGAAGGCCACTCAGGGCGAAGGCACAGCCCGCGAGGGCGAGTTTGAGGGGATGCATGGGGAATATGATCGGCAGATACAGAGGGTCCCGAGCCGACGGACCGACAGAAGGCAACGAAGTGAACGGAGGGCCTAGAGGGCGGGCGTTACGCCCGTCGCGTGGACTTGGATCGGATGGCGGGCAGAGGGCCCGCCCCACCCTGCGGGATCGGAGCGGACTCGGTCGATGCGGCGTCCCGCTTCGTTTCTTTCGTTAGCTTCTGTGGGCCGAACAAGACTCAGCGGGCGCCTTCCGCCGGCGCGTGGATCTGGAAGCGGCCGCCGGCCTCGAGCAGCGCCAGGAAATAGAGCAGGCCGTTGTAGTAGCGCCACCGGCCGGAGGGGATGGGGGCATCCCAGACCCGCTGCAGGAACGGGCGGGCGAGCTCCGGGTCCGCCGCCAGACCGGCCACGGCCGCCGTGGCAAAGAGGCCAATCGAGTCGTCCGTCGAGACGGCCTTGCCCTCGAGGGTGTAGCGATCGGGGATGAAGTCCCCCTGCGAGAGCAGGAACCGGAGCACCCGGTTGCTCTGCTCGGTCTGCCACGGGTCGGTGGCGAACCAGGCGTGGTCGAGGGCGACATAGGCCAGCGTACGCCAGGCGTCGTAGCGAAAGTCGCCGCGCTCGCCGTCGACCGGCCGGCCGTCGAAATGGGCGTACTCCGGCATGAGACCGGTCCTCGGGTGGGCGGCCTTGTGGAAGAACTGGCGGCTGACCGGGGCGCACTCCGCCCAGAACTTCCGCCCCTCTTCCGTGCGATCCCAGCGCGCCCACAACTCGTAGAAGAAGGGAAGATGGTACGACGGATCGGTGAAACCGGAGCCCCAGGTGGTGGGGGCGAAAACAATCTGCCGCTGCTCGGCATTGAACATCGCGGCGGTGTTCGGGGCGCGCCGTTCGCGGCGCATGGCATCGAGCACAGCCTGCGCTTCCGCCCCGTAATCGATCCCGGCAGCGGAATGGCCCCAGCGGTTGGCGGCGAACAGCAGCGCCATGGCAAACCACTCCTCGCCGTCGGATGCGGAGCCGGGGTCGATGTGGGTGCCGTCGAACTTGCACTGCCAGGCGAAGAGCCCTTGGTTCGG
This sequence comes from Verrucomicrobiota bacterium, assembly GCA_023446865.1. Taxonomy (GTDB): domain Bacteria; phylum Verrucomicrobiota; class Verrucomicrobiia; order Opitutales; family Opitutaceae; genus CAJCBL01. Next base: position 14,770 of record JAEXPL010000132.1, read on the forward strand.
GCCGTCGGCGTGGTACATGTACGCCTTCACCCAGCGCCAGAGGCGGTCGAACTCCTCCCGCTTGTCCAACTGCACGGCGAGCATCAGTCCGTAGGACATGCCCTCGCTGCGCACATCGCCGTTGCCGATGTCGGCGATGTAGGCCCGATCATCCCCGACCGGGTAATAGAGACGCTGGTCGGCGTCGCGCCCGTGGAAGAGCTGCGCCCAGGCGGCGTCGATCTTGGCCTGCACCTCGGCGTCGGACTTGCCGAGGACCTCGGTGAAGAGGTTGCGATGCCGGCCGGTGGCGAAGGCACCAGAGCCGGCCGAGCACGCGGCCGTCAGGACGACGGTCGCGGCGAGAACGATCAGGAGGGCGGTACGACGCAAGGGCATGGTGGGAGAATCAGCCCCGAGTCGGCGCGCGGTCAAGCGGCCGAAGCGGCGGCGGCGCGCGCCGTGTCCGCCTTGCGGCGACGCTCGTTGAGCTCCTCGGACATCCGGATCGTGAGCGCTTTGCCCAGCGGGCACAGCGCGATGGCGATGGCGCCGCCGAAGAAGAGGAGGCCGACGCCGAAGCTGCTCGAGATGTGGTAGCCGACGATCGCGTTGGGCGCGCTCGGGGCGGTGGTCTCATAGCCCCAGAAGCCGGTCATGGCCCAGAGGAACACGGCGGAACCGAGCGCCAGGCCGGACTTGAGCGAGAAGCCGATGGTGGCGAAGACCATGCCGGTGAAGCGGCGGCCGACCTGCCACTCCGAGTAGTCGGCGGCGTCGGCGTACATCGACCAGGCGGAGGCGATCGTCGGGGCGTAGAACACGGAGCCGAGCGCGGCGAGGACCACCATCGCGGTGGTGTCCGTCGGCGCGAGCCAGTAGTAGGCGCAGGCGTTGAGCCCGCCGAGGGCGAAGCCCCAGAAGATCACGGCCTTCTTGCCGAAGCGCTTGGCGAAGCCGGCGCAGAGGATGATGAAGATGATCGTGGTGCCGGTGCCGACCATGTTGACGATGCTGTTGAACACGTCGGCGACGTTGGCGGGCACGTTGGTGGCGGTGCCGTGCGCGATGTAGCCGAGCATCTCGTCGAAGATCTTGCCGAACAGACCGGGCAGCGGCGCGGCGTCCGGTGTGGTGAGGCCGAGCTTGGCGAGGAAGTTGAACATCGCGCCCTTGTCGGCGTACTGGTGGTAGAAGTTGTAGTGCGCCCCACCGCGGTAGGTGAGCATCGCGAAGTTGAAGAGCGTGAAGGCGACGAGGGCGTACCACGGCTTGTTCTTCGTGAGATCGAGGAAATCCTGCTTGGGCGAGGACTTCACCTCGTTCACCGGCTTGATGCGCTCCTTGGTGGTGAAGAAGGTGACGAGGAAGAGGACCAGGCAGAGGGCGGCCCAGATGGACATCGTGACCTGCCAGCCGAACTGCTTGTCGTGGCCTTGGGCGAACTTGGTGACCAGCGGCAGCGTGAAGCCGCCGACGATGAACTGCGCGATGTTGACGGAGACGAACCGGTAGGAGTTGAGCTTCGTGCGCTCATTGAGATCGCCGGTCATGACCGCGCTCAACGCCGAGTACGGCATGTTGTTCATCGAGTAGAGCGTCATCAGCATCGTGTTCGTGATGCCGGCGTACGCGATCATCATGCCCATGCTCCAGCCCTTCGGCGTGGTGTAGGCGAGGATCATCACCACCACCCACGGAATCGAGGTCCAGAGCACCCACGGGCGGAACTTGCCCCAACGCGTCGTCGTGCGATCGGCGAGGATGCCCATGATCGGATCGAACACGGCGTCCCACAGACGCGGCCACAGCAGGATGGCGGCCGCGGCGCTGGACGAGAGACCGAAGACGTCGGTATAGAAGCTGGTCTGGAACAGCACCATCGTCATGAAGACGAAGTTGGCCGCGGCATCACCACCGCTGTAGCCGGCTTTTTCCAGGAACGAGAGACGCTGAGGGGTATGACTCATGAAGGGGTTTGTGGGGGGTTGCAGTGCACCGGAACGACGCGAGCGGACGAACGGACGGGCCTACTCGCGCAGCCAGAGGACGGTCGTCACCCCGCGCGGGTAATAGCGGCTGCCGCAGGTGACACCGGTCTCGCTGTTGATCTGGTCGCACATGGCGTGCTCGCCGCAGCCGGGCCGGCGCTGCCAGTCGGCATGCACGCGATCGGCGGCGCGGACGGCGTCGGTCATCGCTTCGGGGAAGAGTTCGCGCACGACGTGCTGGGAAATGGCGATCTTGCTGAACCAGGTGTTCGTGCTGGTGCTGCTCATCTTCCACCCGCCGGACTTGCCGTCGAGGCAGACGCCGGGCTGGAGGATGCCGCACAGATGCTTGGAGAGGAGCCCGAGCAGCTCGCCGATCCGACCATTCCGGTCGACGGCGTCCTTCAGGCCCAGATAGAGCGGATAGACGAAACCTTCGACCGCCGGGATGATCCGCGAGCGGTTGCCCTTCTCGAAGACGGCCGGGAACGACTGGGTGTCGGGCTCGAACTTCGTCGCAAGCGTCTTCGCCAGGAGGTCGGCGGTGGCGCGGGCGGCGGCGGAGTCGTCCTTCAACCCGAGGCGCTTGAACGCCTGCTCGAGGAGCACCCAGGCGCCGAGCGTCTTGACGGAAAGGTAGAGGTTGTTGCGCGCCTGCCCGAGGGAGACGTCGAGGCTGTCGTAGGTCGTGATCTCGGCGCCGTCGAGGCCGCAGCGGGCGCTGTCGTGCTTCATCACGCCGTCGCGCAGCTTTGGATTCGGATTGTCGCGGCGGCGCATGCTCTCCGCGCAGGCGAGGAGCACGGGCTGGCGCTTGCGCAGCCACTTCATGTCGCCGGTCTTCTCGGCGTAGGTCACGGCGCACAGCACCCAGTTGAGGAGCTGCTCCATCGTCATGTGGCTGAAGCAGCCGTGGAGATGGTCGCACTCGTAGCTGGAGTGGCCGGGCGGGGTGAAATGGTTCATCACCCC
>JAEXPL010000169.1 GCA_023446865.1 Verrucomicrobiota bacterium
AGCAAGCCGAGGGCGAGCGGCAGACCAATCAGGATCGCGCGCGGAATCACGCGGCGGTGTTCGAGGGCAAATGCGCCCCAGAGAACCAACACGGCGGGAGCGGCCGGTAGGCGGCAACCGATGGCGACCACGCCAGCGGTCGAAAGCAGAAGGAGTCGGGGCAACAGTTTTCCGGGAGAAACGAGCGCGGCGGCCGCTACTACCAGCGCCAGCTGGGTCATCGCATAGGTTTTCCCGATCGTGCAGAAATACAGGAGCGGAAGGGCAAAGACCCAGAGCATGGCGAGTGGGAGCCACTCGCTGGTCCGCAGCTCCCGCTTGCGCCAGAGATGGAGTGTCAGGGCGAGGGCGGCGGTGGAGACCAGCACGTTGAGCAGCCGCTGCTCGAAAACGCCGAAGCCGATGATCGACAGCACCACGCCCTGCAGATAGGGCAGCAGCGGCGTCTGGGTGTAGGCGATGTCGCGGTAGAGCAACTTGCCGTGCATCACCTCGGAGGAGACCAAGGCGTAGAAACCCTCGTCGGCGTTGGGGCGGCCGAACCGCAAAGCGAGCGTGGCGAGCGCGGCGTACGCGATTACGAGCACGAGCGCCAGGACCACACCGGGCGTGATGCGCGTGCGATGCTTCGCCGAAGTAGCGTCAGTGCTGGGAGCAGAAGAAGGGGCCTGCGTCATTGTTGGTGGAAGCGAAGGGGCACTACGGTTGGCTCTTCTCAAGGATGACGAGCATGCGCGAGGCGGTCAGGCCGGGCACGAGGGCGAGCACACGCTCGATCAGGCGCACGAGAGGCAGGGCAAACCGGGGGCAGAGCTGGGGGCCGCGGAAACCGCCGCAGAGCAGCCACGTCAGGGCGGGATAACACTTTGTCTCGCGGAGCTGCCAGCCCGAGAGGCGGCCGGCGCATTCGCCGCGGCGGAAGAGGCGCCAGGCGTTGCCTTGGGCGGCGTAGTAGCGGACCGCGTGCGGGTCCCAGCCGGGCGGAGCGGTCCACTCGATGGCGGCGGAGAGCGCGAGCGGTTCGTGGTGGAAGAGGCCGAGGATGATCCGGCCGAGCAGGCCGGCGGCGGGCTCGAACAGCACGAGGCGCCCGCCGGGTTTGAGCACGCGGTGCATCTCGGCGAGCGCGGTGCCCGGATACTCAAGATGGTGGAAGACGTCGAAGAGGATGAGGGCGGCCACCGAGTTGTCCGCGAACGAGAGCGCGAAGACGTTCTCCGTGCGGTCGATCCACGGGTTGGGGAAAAGGTCGGTGGCGAGGGCTTCCGGGATCACGCTCTTGAGGTTGCCGATGCCGGAACCGCATTCGACGACCGGCCCGGCGGGCCGGCCCTCAAGGCGCCGGGCGATTTTGCGATAGAATCCGGCATAGACCTCGCGCAGGAGCGGCTTGCGCTCCCAGTGACGCTGGTTCTCGTGGATCTCGACGTTGTGCTGGGAGATGTCGACCATGGGTCGCCTATGTGCCGCGGTGCCCGAGAATCGAGGACAGCAGGCCTGAGGCAAGGGCCGAAACCTTCGCCCGCCGCCGGTCTTCGAGGAGGAGGATCTCGCCAAGCGTCTTCAGCTGGAACGCGAGCTCGTAGAGAAGCCAGTGCGGCACGCGCCACCCGTGGCGGCGGAGCATCCCGCCCTGCGCATACGCCAGGATCCTGAGCCGTTCGGGCGCGGTGAACGCCGGCCACCAAGTGCGGCCGAAACGGCGGACCGGGCGCTTGGTGCCGCGGTTGTGCGCGAGGAGCGCACCGGCGGCGATCCCGGTCCGGGCACCGAGGCGGCGCGCGCGGAGGCAGAAGTCGATGTCAGCGTAGTCGAGCGTAAAGGCGGGATCGAAACCGCCGAGCTGTTGCCAGAGGTCGAGTTTGAAGAGTGTTCCCGAGGTGATGGCGAAGGTGACGGAGGTCAGCCCTTCGGGCGGCACGCCGCGGCGGCGGAAGAAGAGTGGCAGCCATGCCACGGGTTGGAGGTGGCGGGCGTGGCGGGTTGGGTTGACCTGGTCGTACCAGTCCGCGCCGACGATGCGGCAACCGGAGGCGGTGGCGTGGTTCCGCAGTGCTCCGGTGAAACCGGGTTCGGGCAGGCTGTCCTGATCGAACGCGATGGCCCACTCGTGCCCGGCGGCGTGGAGGCGGGCGAAGGCGGCATTGAGCCCGCCGGCCACGCCGCCGTTCGAGGGCAGGCCGAGGTAGACGGCACCGGCGGCCATGGCGCAGGCCTCCACGGCGCGGCGGGCGGCGGAATCGGTCGTGTTGTCGGCGACGAGCAGCGGGGCCACTTCGCGCGCGATCGCCCGCAGGCGATCGGCCAGACCGGCGTCCGGGAAATAGGTTACCACCACGCCGGGAATGGGCTCAGTCATGGTGTGGTCGAAACTCGGAGACGATTCTCTCCATGAAGGCGAGGCGCTGGGCCTCCTTCACGGAGACATCGAGGTGGGCGATGGTGGCGCGGGGCACACGGCGCCCGCGCCAGCTCTCGAGGAAGGCGGCGATGCGGTCCCGCCACGGGGCGAGCGACTCGGCGTTGTTGGGCAGGCGGAGGAAATAGTCCGCGTCGTCGGGGATGTCGGTGTCGCGGTAGGCTCCGATGACCGGGAGGCCGAGCGCGAGGTACTCGCGCACCTTGAGCGGGCACGCTTCGTCCATTCGGTTGCGGAACAAGGCAAGCGAGCCAATCGCAACGGAGGCCCCGGCCAGAAGTGGCGTGTACTGCGCCGTTGTGAGGTAGCCATGGAGATGGCAGTTTTGGGGAACGGGGATGCCGGCAGTGCATCGCCAGTCGTTTGTATCGTAACCGATGACTTCGAAGATGACCTGCGGGAACAGGCGTGCGATCTCGGCGAGCCGGTCGAGCCCGTGCCATGGTGCACCTCGGCTGCCGATGAAAAGTACTGAGGTACTGGCGGTGTCTTCTGCCGCCAACGACGGACTCGTTGTCAAGTCGATGGCATTGCCGAGGGTTATGCAGGGCACGCGATCCTTGGCGTAATAGTCCGCAATTTCGCGAGTGACGGCTATCCCGGCAGCGCAAGACCGGAGGAGGCGGCCGCGTGTAAGCCGATGGTAGAGAAGCTTGGCCGTCGGGAGAGTCAGTGGGTACTCGTCCAGATCCTGGGAGTTGAACTCGGCGATGGTGGGAAACTTGCGGAGAACCGCAGCGAGGCCAGGGTTGGAATAGCCGAAGCGAAAATAGATCACGTCGGGCTGCCAGTTCTGGATCGACGTGCAGAGCGTGCGAGACCTGCGGGACCGCAGAAACATATTCCCGTAGGGCTGGATCACCCAATCCAAGTGATCGAGTCCTGACCAAAGCGCGGAGGTAGGCCGCAATGCGAAACAGCGGACTTGGTGTCCGTGACCGATCCATTGGCTTGTCTGCGACCGGATCTTCTTCGTGATGCCGTTCTCGGTTGTGAGATCGGCCATCTGGATCAGGTAGGCGATTTTCACAGGTTGCGAAAATGCCCGGCGATCAGCGTCGCGGCGCAGCCGTCGCCGTAGAGCGACGGGCGCGTTCCGGCGGGCGGGCGCCCAAGCGCCTTCGTGATCCGTTTGAGATCGGTGCCTGTGAGCTGATTCCATCCATGCTCTAATGTTTCGGTCCACTCAGTCTCCTCGCGGAGGGTTACGCACTGGATTCCAAGCCAGTGCGCTTCCTTTTGCAGCCCTCCAGAATCGGTGAGGACGGCGCGGGCGTTGGCGGTCGCCTGCAGCATGTCGAGATACCCCAGCGGCTCGGTGAAGCGAAGGTTCTCGCAGGCGGGCAACCCTCCGTTCGCCTCTAGGAGCACACGGGTGCGGGGATGCAGCGGTATCAGGACGGGGCGGCCGAGGTCGGCCAAGCCCGCAAAGAGACGTCGGAGTGCCGCGGGTTCCTCCGTGTTCTCCGCCCGATGGATCGTACAGAGAAGATAGGCGCGGGGCGGCAGATTGAGTGTATCGAGAACTCTGGACTGCGCCGTGGCGCGAGGCCGGAAGCGGAAGAGCGCATCGGCCATGACATCGCCCACCACATGAACGCCGCTCTGGATTCCCTCCTTGTGCAGATTCGCCGCAGCCGACTCGGCCGGGCAGAACAGAAGGGTGCTGGCGTGATCGGTGAGCACCCGGTTCACCTCCTCGGGCATACGGCGGTTGAAGCTGCGCAGCCCGGCTTCGACATGGGCGATGGGAATGTGGAGCTTTGCCGCTGCCAGTGCCCCGGCGAGTGTCGAGTTAGTGTCGCCGTAGACGAGGACCCAGTCGGGCGTCTGTTCCTGCAGGCAACGTTCGATGCCGGTGAGCATGGCCGCCGTTTGCGCGCCGTGGGAGCCGGAGCCGACGTTGAGGTTTAGGTCCGGCGCCCGCAGGCCGAGGTCAGTGAAGAAACAGCCGGACATCCGCTCGTCGTAGTGCTGCCCGGTGTGGAGCAGAAACTCGGCGATGCCCGCTTCCCGGAGCGCAAGGGAGACCGGGTGAGCCTTGATGAACTGGGGGCGTGCGCCGACGACGGTGAGGATCTTCATGGCTAGCGTGTGTCCACGGAAAACTGTTCCATCCATGCAGCCAAGGAAATGCACCGCCAGAGCGAGAAGTTGAACCGTGTTTCGCCGGAGAGCATGCGATTCGCGTATTCCATGAGTGCCGGCGTGAGGATCCCCCTGCTGCGCGGGATTGCTGCTTGCAGCAGAGCTTCGAACGCAGCTCGGTGGGTCTGGCGCATCCAAACCTCTTCAGCCGTGGCAAACCCGAGCTTGTCTCGCCGCAGTCGGATAGATTCGGGTAGCAGACCACTCATCCCCTCGCGGAGAACCCGCTTGGTCCAAGCTCCCTGCAATTTGTATTCCTCTGGAAGCCCGAGACAGAACTCGGCGAGACGATAGTCGAGGAATGGGACGCGTGCTTCGACGCCATGTGCCATGGAGTCGCGATCTTCCCAGTGCAAGAGCATTGGCACGGATGTGGAGACGAGCTGCGTGAGGCATTGTGAAGCTACGGGCGAGCGCAAGAACGGTCCTGTGCCCGGAGGCATGCGTGAGATGGCTTCTAGCACACCGAGATCAACATAGGCAGGGGTAGTAGTCGTTCGACCCACAACTCTGCGTAGCCAGTCGGAGATTGCGTGCGGCAGCACAACATTCGCGATACCCCTGCCATGGTTGATCCAGCTGTGGCCCAAGTTTTGGTTCAGTTCATTGCCTTCCCGCAGCAGGCTTGGGAGACGCCCGGAGAGGAGCAGCCCTGCAAGGCGGGTGTGGAAGAAACCATGGTAACCGGCGAGTACCTCATCGGCGCCTTGGCCGTCGAGCATCACGAGAACGCCTGCTTGGCGGGCCATCGCGAAGACGCACCACTGGGCGAAGATGCTGGTGGAGCCAAAGGGCTCATCCTGATGCCAGGTCAGGCGGTCGACCATACTGAGGAGGACACCCGGATCTGGTGTCACGTAGTGCGGTGTTGCTCCAGTGTGCCGTACGACCACATCGATGTGCCGGCGCTCGTCGAACTGCGCAACGTCTGAGCAGGCCGAGAACGTGTGCTGCAGAATCGACGCGTCGGTACCGAGCAGGTTGCGCATGACGCAAACAATCGAAGAAGAATCCATTCCGCCGCTGAGACAGGACCCTACGCGTACATCGGCGCGCAGCCGCAGACGCACGGAATCGGTGAGCAGCTCACGGAAACGCGCACACGCCTCGGCGAAGGTGCCGCCGAACCGAGCGGGTGAGGGTTGATACCAGCGCCGTATGCTTGGCGTGGCCGAGTTTGTGGGCGAGCGACTCATGTCGACGGTCAGGTAGTGACCGCCCCTTAGCTGGAACACGTCTTTGAAAAGGGTTTCTTCGGTGTGATCGGAGATGCCCCACACAACGAAGTCGTATGCCATCTGCGGGTTGATGATGGCGCGCCAAACCGGGTGCTCGGCGAACTGCTTAATCTCCGAGGCGATGGCGAGGCCTCCAGTCGGGGTTTCCCAATAATAGAGCGGCTTCACCCCGAAGCGGTCGCGTGCGGCAAACAGACGCCGCGTGCGTCGGTCGAACAGCACGAAGGCGAACATCCCGTTGAAGCGATGCAGGCAGTCTTCGCCCCACTCGAGGAATGCCGCGAGGATCACTTCGGTGTCGGTGTGACTGTTGAAGTGGTGACCCAACCCTTCGAGCTCCGCACGCAGTTCGAGA
>JAEXPL010000172.1 GCA_023446865.1 Verrucomicrobiota bacterium
CGCGCTCGACTCGATCATCCTCGAGCTGAGCGGGCTCGGCTCGCACCACGTGCTCGAGTCTCCGCCGGCCGGCGACGAGCCACAGCCGGGCCGTTGGCGCCTCAAGCTCGAGACCGCCGCACCCCGCGAGCGCATCGACGACGCCTTCACCTTCGCCATCGACGCCCGCCCGCGGATCGACCGCGCCCCCTTCGACCAGCCCGCCGGCGCGCCCGCCGCCGCCCCGGACGTGTCCACCGCTGCCGCGCCCAAGAACGGCAACGGCAAGGTGCGCCGCGACGCCAGCGCCGCCGCGGCCGCCGCCGTCGCCACCGCCAAGCGCGAGATGCTCCGCGTATCGGCCGACAAGCTCGACAAGCTCGTCAACCTCGTGGGCGAGCTCGTCATCCTCAAGTCGCAGGTGAGCGAAGGCTGCTCCGCCGTGCCCAACCTCCCGCCCATGCTCCAGGGCGCGGCCGAGGGACTCCAGCGCCTCGCCTTCGAGCTGCGCGATGTCGTGCTCGGCGTGCGCATGATGCCTATCGGCGAGACCTTCGCGAAGTTCCAGCGCCTCACCCGCGACCTCTCCCGCGACCTCGGCAAGGAGGTCGCGCTCGTCATCCAGGGCGCGGAGACGGAGATGGACAAGACCGTGCTCGACCAGCTGGCCGACCCGCTCATGCACCTCGTGCGCAACAGCCTCGACCACGGCTGCGAGACGCCCGAGGCCCGCGTCGCCGCCGGCAAGCCGCGCACCGCCACGCTCACCCTGCGCGCCGAGCAGCGCGGCGACCGCGTGTGGATCGTCGTGGCCGACGACGGCCGCGGCCTCGACGCCGCCAAGATCCGCGCCAAGGCCATCGCCCGCGGCCTGCTCTCGCCCGACGCCAACCCCTCCGAGCAGGAGATCTACCAGTTCATCATGCTCCCGGGCTTCTCCACCGCGGACAAGGTATCCGAAGTCTCGGGCCGCGGCGTGGGGCTCGATGTCGTCAAGCGCAGCATCGAGGCCCTGCGCGGCTCGATCGAGCTGCGCAGCACCCCGGGCCAGGGCGCCGAGATCCGGCTCTCGCTCCCGCTCACCCTCGCGATCATCGAGGGCCTCATGGTCCGCGTCGGTGGCGACCGGTACATCCTTCCCCTGGGCAGCGCCCGCGAGGCGATCGAGCTCCGCCGCGACCGCCGGCTCGCCGCCAACGGCCGCAACGTCGTCGACCTGCATGGCGAGATGATGCCCTATGTGCGCCTGCGCGAGGTGTTCGACTACACCGACGAGCCGCCGCCCATCGAGCGCATCGTCATCGTCGAGCTCGAGGACAAGCGCATCGGCATCGCCGTCGACGAGGTGCTCGGCAACCACCAGACCGTGCTCAAGTCCCTCGGCTGGCTCGGGCGTCGCGTCGACGTCTTCACCGGCGCCACCGTGCTCGGCGACGGTCGCGTCGCCCTCATTGTCGACATCCCCGGCCTCGTCGCCTTCGACGCCGCCCGCCTCCCGGCCGGCCTCGGCCTGGGCGCCGGCGCCACGCTCGCGCTGGCGAACTAAACCCCTCCGCAACCTTCCGTTTTCCCCGTCATGGCCACTCCCGAGAAGCCCACCAAGGAACAATTCCTCGCGGCGATCCTGAAGATCGAGCGGTTTTCACCCGCCCCGCGTGTACTGAGCAAGGCGCTCACGCTCCTGCGCAACCCCAACGCCGAGATCGAAGACATCGTCGCCCTCATCCGTTCCGATGCCGCGCTCGCCGCCGACATCATCCGCGGCTCCAACAGCGCGTTCTACGGCGCCGGTGAACGCGTCTCCTCCCTCGACCTCGCGCTCCAGCGCATCGGCTTCCGCGAGGGTATCCGTCTGCTCAATCATGCCGTCGCCCACCTTGCCGCCGGCCGCAACCTCGGCAGCTACGGCATCGCCGCCGAGGATTTCTGGGCCGAGAGCCTCTTCCAGGGGCTGCTCCTGGAGGAGCTTGCCAAGGAGACGGGCGCCGTGTCGCCGGATGATGCGCACACCGCCGGCCTCCTGCGCTACATCGGCCGGCTGGCCATCAACCAGAGCATCGACGACCTCGGCGGTGGCCTGTTCTGGGACGGCGCCGTGCCCGTCGCGCAGTGGGAGCTCGAGACTGTGGGTTTCACGCAGGAGCAGGCCGGCGCGATCCTCATGAAGCACTGGCAGTTTCCCGACAGGACCGTGCAGGCCATCGAATGGCAGCGTGCCCCCGCGCAGGCCCCGACGTCGAACTGGCTGGCGGAGGCGCTGGAGTTCGCGGCGGCGGTGCTGCCGGCCGGCAGCGAGAGCGCGAAGTTTGGCGACGTGCTCGCCGCCACGGCGCCCGCGTTGGCCGCGCATCCCTTCGCCCAGGCCAACCAGCTCGCCGGCGAGCGCATCGCGCACCTCGTCGAGCTCGCCCGCAACGGCCTCACCGCGGTGAACCAGCACCTTTACGGCTGAGTCGTCGACAACCAGCCGAGCGACGAGAGCCGGGCGCTCCGGGCAACCTGGAACCCAGGAATTCAGATATCGCCCCGCGCGGGGCGCCGCTCGCCGGTGGAGCGCGCCGTCCTGGAGGCCTTGGCGTCACCGGTGATTCCTGACGGCGCAAGAGACCCTGAACGCTCGCAGGTGAACCAGCAGGGGCCGCGGAAACCGGCCTCCGCCTCCCCGACGGGCGGCGGCCTGCCGATGCGGGATCATCGATACCACAGTCGGACTTCGCTCTTCGGTTTCGTTCGGCAAAGACCAGACCCGATGATCGTCCTACTTCCGCCTGGGTCCGCCTCGCTCGCCAACGCAGTCACTCGCCTGCCTGATTGTGCAGGGGGCGGGTCGGACGTTTGGGCGAAGCGCCGTGACCGACGAAGCGCGCTCACTCGGCGCGGCGAACCTGGACCTCGACGATCATCTCGCGGGTGCCGCGGCCGCGGAAGGTGCCGCTGACGGGGCGGATGTCGGCGTAGTCGCGGCCGATGGCGAGCTTCACGTAGTTCGTGCCGGGCAGGCGGCGGTGGGTGGGGTCGTAGCCGCGCCAGCCGTAGCCGGGGAGCAGGATCTCGACCCAGGCGTGCGACGCCTCGATGTCGTCGGGCTTGCGGGCGGGGTTGAGGAAGTAGCCGCTCACGTAGCGCGCGGGGATGCCGGCGCCGCGGCAGAGGCCGATCATGAGGTGCGCGTAATCCTGGCAGACGCCGCGGCGCGTCTCGAGCACGTCGACCACGCGGGTGTTCACCTTGGTGGCGTTGGGCGAGTAGGTGAGGATGTCGTGCACGTGTTCGCCGAGGCGCACGGCGTCGGCCCAGAGGTCGTAGATGGTGGAGCCGAGAACCTGTTTCACCTCGTGGCGGAGCGGTACGGCGAGCGGGACGTAGCTGGAGTCGGAGAGGAAGTCGAAGTGTTCGACCCCGATCGAGGGCTCGTCGAGCAGCGCCGGGGCGAATGGCGCGAGCGGCAGCGGGCGGGGATCAGGTCGGGTCTCGACGATCGAGATCGCTTCGATGTCGAGTTGTTCGTGGGCGGCGGGAAGATCGAAGTAGTGGACGCGGTTCTTGTGGAAGTCGTCGTACTCGCGGACGGTGGCCTCGGGGGTGAGACGGAGCTCGAACGTGGCGCAGGTCTGCGTGGCGTCGCTGAGCGGACGGAGGCGGACCTCGTTGAAGCTGTCGGTGACCGGGCCGTGGTAGAGGAAGCGGGTGAGGTGGCGCACGCGGATGCGCTGGCCGGCGGGGGCGGCGGGCTCGGCGCGGGGCTCGGCAGCGGGCTGGGGTGTCGAGTCGGGCATGCGGTGGAGGCTGGATCAGGAGAACGGAATGGGTCCGATGGGACCTATAGGACGAATGGGAACGCGGAGGGCAAGTGCGTGGCTCGAAGCGGCGCGGGCGAAGGACGCGCCTCCCGCGCGCCGGGCAGGTGGGGTGCGCCGGTGCGGGACGGGGATCCGGGAGCGGAGCGGCGGTGTGCCCTCACTCGCCTGGCTGTTGCTGCTGCTCCTCCTGCTGGTGGAGACGGAGCTCGGCTTCCTCGTCGACGGGACGGTGGGCCATGAAGGTGTCGAAGATGATCGAGCTGACCTGATCGAGCACGGGAATGATCTGGGCGAGGAACTCGTGCATGCCCTTCCGGAAGACCTCGTCGATCGAGGTGTAGTTGAGTTCCGAGACGAGACGGCCGCAGAGGCGCTCGGCCTCGTTGTTGTGCTGGCCGACGGGCGTGCCGCTGATGCGGCGCAGGTAGAGGTCGATCTGCGCGAGGCAGTAGCGCACGGAGCGCGGGAACGTCTCGGAGAAGAGGAGGAACTCGGCGACCTTCCAGGGCAGGATCTCGGAGACGTAGAAACGCCGCTACGCCTCCAGCGCGCTGGCGCAGCGCAGCGCGGAGCGCCATTGCGCGGTGTCGACCGCGCCGCCGACGTCGGTCGGGGCGGGGAGGAGGATGTGGTACTTGAGGTCGAGGAGGCGGATGGTCTTGTCGGCGCGTTCGATGTAGCGGCCGAGTTGGATGAAGTTGTAGCCCTCGTCGTGGGGGAAGGTGGCGGCAGTGAGACCCTGGAAGAGATGCGAGGCGTTCTTGATGCGGGCGTAGAACTCGCTCGGGCTGTGCTGCCAGAGCGTGCGCGCCTCGAGGCTGTGGAGGAAGAGGTGGAGGTCGTTGACGGTCTCCCACATCTCAAGGGAGATGCGGTCGCGGATCATCCGGGCGTTCTCGCGAGCGGCCAGGGTGCAGGAGAGGATCGAGTTCGGGTTGGCCGTGGCGAACGTCATGAACTCCGTCACGCTGGCCGCATCGGCTTTGGCGAAGTGCTGACGGAAGAGTTCGGCGTCGCCCGAGGACGAGAGAAGCGAGGTCCAGTGCTCGGCGAGGGTGGCGTCGTCGGGTTTCTCGACGTCGAGGAGGAGCTGGAGGTTGACGTCGAGGAGGCGGGCGATGTTCTCCGCGCGCTCGAAGTAGCGGCCGAGCCAGTAGAGGGAGTTGGCCACGCGCGAGAGCATGGGGAGCTTGCGGCGCGGCGGAGCGGAGAGAGCGGCGGCTTTCATTGGAACTCGGAAGGTGGAACGGGGAACGCGGAAGGAAGGACGGAAGAGGAGAAGATGTGGAAATCAGGGAGTCAGGAACGGAGGCGGACGACGGAGACCGGCGGAGGGGAATCTGGACCCCAGGAGATCAGGAAGGGAATACGGAGCGGGTGAAGGGCCGGAAGGTCGGAGGGTGGGCGGGTCGCTCGGGAGATCGGCAATCGAACATCCCAAAGCGAAAACGTTGCTCACTCGTCGCCGTGGAGGACCCAGGTGTCTTTGGAGCCGCCACCCTGCGAGGAGTTCACGACGAGCGAGCCCTTGCGGAGGGCGACGCGGGTGAGGCCGCCGGGGGTGACCTTGATCTTCTCGCCGCAGAGGATGTAGGGACGGAGGTCGATGTGGCGGCCTTCGAAGCCCTCGCCGCACCACGTGGGGTGGCGGGAGAGCGAGATGGGCGGCTGGGCGATGAAGTTGCGCGGGTTGTCGATGATCATCGCGCGGAACTTCTCGACCTCCTCCTTCGCGGCCCACGGACCCATGAGCATGCCGTAGCCACCGGCCTCGTTGGCGCTTTTCACGACGAGCTTGGCGAGGTTGTCGAGGATGTAGGTGCGGTCCTTCTCCTCGGAGGCGAGGTAGGTGTCGACGTTGGGCAGGATCGGTTCCTCGCCGAGGTAGAATTTGATGATCCGCGGGACGAAATAGTACATGACCTTGTCGTCCGCGATGCCGGTGCCGATGGTGTTGGCGAGGCTGACGTTGCCCGCCCGGTACGCCTGCACGAGGCCGGGCACGCCCAGCAGCGAGTCGGCGCGGAAGACCGAGGGGTCGAGGAAGTCGTCGTCGATGCGGCGGTTGATGACGGCGACCGCCACCAAGCCGGCGACGGTGCGCATGAACACGCGGGCGTCCTTCACGACGAGGTCGCGGCCCTCGACGATCGGGATGCCCATCGAGCGGGCGAGGAAGGTGTGCTCGAAATAGGCGCTGTTGTAGACGCCGGGGGTGAGCAGCACGCAGTTGGGCGTGTCGCTGCGCATGCCGGCGGGTGCGGTGTACTGAAGGGATTTGAGCAGCTCCTGCGCGTAATTCTCCACCGGGCGGACCTTCGCGGCTTGGTAGAGGCCGGGGAAGGCGCGCTTCATGGCGGCGCGGTTCTCGATCATGTAGCTCGCGCCCGAGGGGCACCGGAGGTTGTCCTCGAGCACGAGGTAGCGGCCGTCGTGGTCGCGAATCAGGTCGGTGCCGCAGATGTGGACGTAGACGCCCTTCGGGACGTCGAAATGCATGAATTCCCGGCGGAAGTGCCGCGCGCTGAGCACGTAGTGGGCGGGGATCACGCGCTCCTTCAGGATGCGTTGCTCGTGGTAGATGTCGTGGAGGAAGAGGTTGAGCGCAGTGAGGCGCTGGGTGAGGCCGGCTTCGAGCGTGGCCCATTCTTTCGCCGGGATGACGCGTGGCATCAGGTCGAAGGGAAAGATGCGCTCGGTGCCTTGGTTGTCGCTGTAGACGGTGAAGGTCACGCCGCCGCGCATGAAGGCCACGTCGACGGCGGCCTGCTTCTTGTAGTACTCCTCGCGCGCAAGGCCGCCGAGGTGCTGGTGGACCTTGCGGTAGGCTGGGCGGACGGCGCCTTCGCGGGAGAGCATCTCGTCGAAAAACGAGCCCACGTCGTACGGCTCGAGGAGCGAGCGCGAGGTGGGGGCGGAGCAAGTGGCGGCGGTCATGAATTGCACAAATAGCAGCCCGCGGGCCAACCCGCATCGCGGGACCGGATTGGTGCTTTTTGTCCGCATCGGCACCCTCCGGTGGCCGCTGGCATGAGCCCTGCAATGAGCGGCGCTCATACACTGCCACTCACGGCTCGCTCGCAGCCTCTCCGGCTGCGTCGAGCCCTCGCGCTCGCCTGCCCATGGCCATCCACGTCGCTCTCCACCACCGCACGACCTACCGCTACGACCGCCCGATCAACCTCGGCCCGCAGGTCGTCCGCCTCCGTCCGGCCCCGCACACCCGCACGCGCATCCTCGGCTACTCGCTGCGCGTCGCGCCGGAGAAGCACTTCCTCAACTGGCAGCAGGATCCGCAGTCCAACTACCTCGCGCGTTTCACCTTCCCGGAGCCGACGCGGGAGCTCGTGGTCGAGGTTGATCTCGTGGCGGAGATGGCGGTGTTCAACCCCTTCGACTTCTTCCTCGAGCCCACGGCGGAGAACTTTCCCTTTTGCTATGATGCGGCGCTGGAGCACGAGCTTGCGCCGTTCCGCCTCTGCGGCGCCGCCACGCCGCGCTTCGGCGCGTACCTCGCCGGTATTCCGCGGGACCCGCGCCGCACGATCGACTTCCTCGTCGAGCTCAACCAGCGGCTCTGGCGCGACATCAAGTATCTCATCCGCCTCGAGCCGGGCGTGCAGTCGCCGGAGGAAACGCTCACCAACCGCTCCGGCTCCTGTCGCGATTCGGCGTGGCTGCTCGTCCAGCTCCTGCGGCACCTCGGTTTCGCCGCGCGCTTTGTCTCCGGTTATCTGATTCAGCTCGTCGCCGACCAGAAGTCCCTCGACGGCCCCTCCGGCACCGACAACGACTTCACGGATCTCCACGCGTGGTGCGAGGTGTACCTGCCCGGCGCCGGCTGGATCGGCCTCGATCCGACCTCCGGCCTGCTCGCCGGCGAGGGCCACATCCCGCTCGCCGCCACTCCCGACCCGCAGTCGGCCGCGCCGATCGACGGCTGCCTCGACGAGTGCGAGGTGACGTTCGACTTCGAGATGAAGGTCACGCGCATCCACGAATCGCCGCGCGTCACCAAGCCCTATTCCGAGGAACAGTGGCGCGCGATCGACGCGCTCGGTCGCCAGGTTGATGCCGACCTCGCGAAGCTCGACGCCCGGCTGACCATGGGCGGCGAACCGACCTTCGTCTCGATCGACGACTACGACGGCGCCGAGTGGAACAACGCCGCGCTCGGCCCGACCAAGCGCGCCCGCGCCGACGCGCTCATCCGCCGCCTGCGCGAGCGTTTCGCTCCCGGCGCGTTTCTGCACTACGGCCAGGGAAAATGGTACCCGGGCGAATCGCTGCCGCGCTGGGCCTTCGGCGCCTACTGGCGCAAGGACGGCCAGCCCGTCTGGGAGGATCCGCATCTCCTCGCCGACGAGAAGACCGCCTATGGCCACACCAGCGAACTGTCCGATGTCTTCATTCGCTCGCTGGCCGGCCGGCTGGGTGTCAACGACCGCTGGGTGATGCCCGCCTTCGAGGACGCGCTCTACTACCTGTGGAAAGAGCGCCGGCTGCCGAGCAACGTCGACCCCTTCGATTCGAAACTCGAGAACGCCGAAGAACGTGCCCGGCTCGCCAAGGTCTTCGAGCAAGGGCTCGACGCCGTCGTCGGCCAGGTGCTGCCGTTGCAGCGGCGGTGGACGCCCGACGGGCCGGAGTGGGCGAGCGGCCCGTGGTTCCTGCGCAGCGAGCGCCTGTACCTGATTCCGGGAGACTCGCCGGTGGGCTTCCGGCTGCCGCTCGACTCGCAACCGTGGGCGGCGAAGAACGACTACCCGTACGTCAACGAGGCGGATCCGCAGGCACCGCGGGCACCGTTGCCGTCGCATCAGCGCTTTGTTGCGGCCGCGGCCGGTGCGACTCGCGCCGGTTCCTGGATGCACCCGATCGGTCGGGCCGAACCGCCGGCGCGCGCGCCGCTGCTGCAGGAGTCCGCCGCCTGGATCGTGCGCACCGCGCTCTGTGTCGAGCCGCGCGGCGGCCGGTTGCATGTCTTCATGCCGCCCACGGAGGCGCTCGAGGATTACCTGGCGGTGGTCACCGCCGTCGAGGCGACGGCCGCCGCGCTCGGCACGCCCGTCACGCTCGAGGGCTACCCGCCGCCGCACGATCCGCGGCTCAACGTCATCAAGGTCACGCCCGATCCGGGCGTGATCGAGGTGAATATCCATCCGGCGGCGACCTGGCCGGAGCTCGTCGAGCGCACCACGGGGCTCTACGAGGACGCGCGCCAGTCGCGGCTCGGCACCGAGAAGTTCATGCTCGACGGCCGGCACACCGGAACCGGGGGCGGCAACCACCTCATCCTCGGCGGCGCCACGCCGGCCGACAGCCCGCTGCTGCGCCGGCCCGACCTGCTGCGCAGCCTCGTGACCTACTGGCAGCACCACCCGGCGCTGTCGTTCCTCTTCAGCGGCCTCTTCATCGGACCGACGAGCCAGAGCCCGCGGCTCGACGAGGCGCGGCTCGATGCCGTGCGCGAGCTCGAGCTCGCCTTCGCGCAGATCCCGCCGGGCGGGAACTGCCCGCCGTGGCTCGTCGACCGCGTGCTGCGTAACCTGCTCGTGGACTCCACGGGCAACACCCACCGCGCCGAGTTCTGCATCGACAAGCTCTACGCGCCGGAGAGCGCCTCGGGCCGGCTCGGCCTGCTGGAGCTGCGCGCGTTCGAGATGCCGCCGCACGAGCGCATGAGCCTCGTGCAGCAACTCCTGTTGCGCACGCTCGTCGCGCGCTTCTGGAACGAGCCGTATGCCAAGCCTCTGGTGCGTTGGGGCACGCAGCTCCACGACAAGTGGATGCTGCCGCACTTTGTCGGCCGCGACATGGAGGAAGTCTGCGCCGACCTCGCGCGCCACGGCTACCCGTTGCCGGCGGAGTGGTTCGCCCCGCACCAGGAGTTCCGCTTCCCGACGGTCGGCGACTTCTCGGTCCGCGACATCCATCTCGAGCTACGGCAGGCGCTGGAGCCGTGGCATGTGCTCGGCGAGGAACCGGGCGCGGGCGGTACCGTGCGCTACGTCGACTCGTCGGTCGAACGCGTGCAAGTGAAGCTCAACGGTCTCACCGACGGCCGGCATGTCGTGACCTGCAACGGACGCACCGTGCCGCTCCAGTCCACCGGGACGCACGGCGAGTTTGTCGCCGGCGTGCGCTACCGCGCGTGGCAACCGCCCTCGTGCCTGCACCCGACGATCGGCGTGCACGCGCCGCTGGTCTTCGACGTGGTCGACACCTGGAACGATCGCGCCATCGGCGGTTGCACCTACCACGTCGCGCACCCGGGCGGGCGCAACTATGTGACCTTCCCGGTGAACGCCTACGAGGCGGAGAGCCGGCGGCTCGCGCGCTTCTTCCGCCACGGCCACACGCCCGGCGGCCGGAAGGCCGCGCCCGCGGTGGTCGATCCGGAGTTTCCCTGCACGTTGGATTTGCGGAAAGTGTGAGGCCCCATTGTCTCCAGCCCTCCGCATGAAACCCGCCTCGTCCGACGAAACGACCTCTGGCTCCGCGCCGGCGGCGGCACAGGCGCACCTACTTGCGGGCTATCGGCCGGGGCCCGCGGCCTACGACGAGCTGCGGGCCGCCGATGGCTCGATCCGGGATCCGTGGCGCCTGCTCGTCGACGATCTGGCCGGGCAGAGCGTCGCCGAACTCCAACGTCGCTGGGAAACCGGCCGGCGTTTCATCCGCGACCAGGGCATCACCTACAACGTCTACGGCGAACCCGACGGGCTCGACCGGCCGTGGCGCCTCGACCCGGTGCCGTTCGTGATCTCCGCTGCCGAGTGGCGAAACTTGGAAACGGCGTTGGTGCAGCGCGCGGTGCTCATCGAGCGCGTGCTGGCCGACTGCCATGGCGAGCAGAAGTTGATCCGCTCCGGCCAGCTGCCGCCGGCGCTGGTCTTTGCGCAGCCGGACTTTCTGCGACCGCTGCACAACGTGAAGCCGGCCGGCCGGCGGCATCTGCAATTCTACGCGGCCGATCTCGCACGCTCACCCGACGGTCGCTGGTGGGTGGTCGCCGATCGCACCCAGATCCCGACCGGGGCCGGCTACGCGCTGGCCAACCGCCTCATCACGTCGCGCATGCTGCCGGAGGCGTTCCGCGACCTGCAGGTCCAGCGTCTGGCAGGATTCTTCCGCGACACGCAGGCGGCGCTGGCGGCTCTCTCGCCGCGCGCCGGCGGCGAGCCGCGGGTGGTTGTGCTCACGCCCGGCCCGTACAACGAGACGTACTTCGAGCAGGCCTATCTCGCGCGCTACCTCGGCTACACGTTGGTCGAGGGGCAGGATCTCACGGTGCGCGACGACCGCGTGTTCCTGAAGACCCTCAGTGGTCTGGAACCCGTCGACGTGATTCTGCGGCGGGTGGACGACGACTTCTGCGACCCGCTGGAGCTGCGCAACGACTCGATGCTCGGCGTGCCCGGGTTGGTCGAGGCGGTGCGGCGCGGTCATGTCGCGCTGGCGAACTCCCTCGGCAGCGGCCTGCTGCAGAGCCCGGCGTTCATGGCGTTCCTGCCCGGCCTGTGCCGCCATGTGCTCGGCGAGGAGCTCAAGCTGCCGTCGGTCGCCACGTGGTGGTGCGGGCAGGACTCGGCCGAGGGCTATGTGGAGGAACATTTCGACGAGCTCGTGCTGAAACCCGCGTTCCGCGCCCCGCCCGGGGCACTGCCGACGGATCGTGAGGGCTGGCTGCGCCGCATCCGCTGGCAGCCGGACTCGTATGTGGCGCAGGAGCGGGTGGCGCTCTCCTCGGCCCCGGTGTGGGAGGGCGACGGGCTCGCGGCCGCACCGGTGAGCGTGCGGGTCTATCTGGTGGCGCACGGCGACTCCTATCGCGTGATGCCCGGCGGGCTGGGGCGCATCGCGCCGGACTCGGCGGGACGCTTCGTGTCGTTGCAGCGCGGTGGCGCGAGCAAGGACGTGTGGGTGCGCGCCGAGGGCCACGTGTCCGAGGTCACGCTGCTCGGTCAGTCGTCGCAGCCGGTCGAGCTGCGGAGGGTGGGCAATAACCTGCCGAGCCGGCTCGCCGACAACTTCTTCTGGCTCGGCCGCTATGCCGAACGGGCGGATTCCACCGCGCGGCTGCTGCGCAGTGCGCTCGTGCGCTTCAATCCCGAGAGCACCGGCAGCGCGTGGCCGGTGCTGGCGCCGCTGCTGCGCACGCTCGAGGAGCACGGCCAGCTCGCCGCCGACCGACGTCTCCAGCTGCGGCACCGGCCCGAGGCGCTCGAGGCGGAACTGCTCGCCGCCGTGTTCGATCCGGCGCGGCTGGGCAGCATGCGGCAGACGGCGGCGCAGCTGCGCCGCCTCGCGATCCTCGTGCGCGACCGCACCTCCAACGACCTCTGGCGCGTGCTCACGCAGCTGGACGAACGCCTCGCGGCGCCGGCGGGGACGACGTCGCCGCTCGCTGGCGACGCGGTGGCGGTGCTGAACCAGACGCTGATCGATGTCGCCTCGTTCCACGGCCTGACGAACGACAACATGACGCGGGCGCAGGGCTGGCGCTTTCTCGACATGGGCCGGCGCATCGAGCGCTCGATCCAAATCTGCACGTTCCTCGACAGCGTGCTCTCCGCACCCGACGCCGAGAACCTCGGTTTGCTCGAGGCGGTGCTTGAGGTGTGCGACTGCTCGATCACGTACCGCTCGCGTTACAGCGTGCTGCCGCAGCTCGCGGCGATCTTCGACCTCGTGCTGCTCGATGAGACGAACCCGCGTTCGCTCCTCTTCCAGCTCAACCAACTTGTGAAACATTTCGACCGGCTGCCGCGCGAGAAGCTCACGGCATTGCCCGGGGCCGGCCAGCGGATCCTGATCGACTGCGTCGCGCGGCTGCGTCTGGCCGACCCGCGCCAGCTCGGGCGCATCGGAACCAAGGCCGGCGACACGGAGATCGCGAAGGTGATCCGGCACATCGCCGCCTCGATGCCCGGTCTGTCCGACGCCATCGCCGTGAGCTACTTCGCGCACTCGTCGATCTCGCGCACCGGAGGAGAAAGTGTGGCGACGAACAAGGAGATCGGGCCATGAACTACCGCGTCACGCATCGCACGACATACGAGTATGCCGAGCCGGTTGCGGTCTCGCATCACGCCGCGCGCGTCGAGCCACGGGTGACCGCGGCGCAGTCGCGCGCCGCCTGGCGCATCGCGATCTCGCCGGAGCCGGCGGTGCAGGTGCAGCGGCCGGATTTCTTCGGCAACCGCGTGTGCTTCTTCGCGATCCAGGAGCTGCATGGAAAGATGGAGGTCACGGCGACGAGTGTGGTGAGCGTGGAGGCGCACGAGGCGCCGTCGCCGGCGTTGTCGGAGCCGTGGGAGCAGGTGGCGCGACGTTACCGCGATCCGGTGGCGCCCGAGGCGATCAAGCCGTACCAGTTCGTGTTCGGCTCCCCGCTGGTTCAGCCGCAGCCGGAATTCGCCGAGTATGCGCGGAAGAGTTTTCCGCCCGGGCGTCCGCTCCTGGAGGGCGTGCTCGACCTGAACCGCCGCATCCACGCCGACTTTGCTTACGATCCGGTGGCGACGACCGTCGCCACGCCGCTGGCCGAGGTATGGGAGAAGCGGCGCGGCGTATGCCAGGATTTCGCGCACTTCGCGATCGCCTGCCTGCGCTCGCTCGGGCTCCCGGCGAGCTATGTGAGCGGCTACCTGCGCACCCGGCCGCCGGCCGGACAACCGCGGCTGGTCGGCGCCGACGCCACGCACGCGTGGTTCTCGGTGCACTGCCCGAGTTTCGGTTGGGTGGACTTCGATCCGACGAACAACTGCCAGCCGAGCGACGAACACATCACGGTGGCATACGGACGCGATTTCAGCGACGTGAGCCCGGTCATGGGTATCCTCACCGGGGGCGGCAGCCACGTGGTGAAGGTGGCCGTCGACGTCGAGCCGCTGTGAGGGCGCCCCAGTAGGTCCGGTCTCCGACCGGACGATCCGGGTTTGAGCTGTCCCCTGCGGCGTATGTCCGAAGCGACCGGTCGAAGACCACAGTCGTCCCATAGGGGCTGAAAACGGCGGTGCCGCCGTGGCCCTTCAGAGGGAGCGGTGGTGCTGGGAGGGAAAGTGACGATGCAGGATTGTGGCGCGATTGTGTTTGGTTCTTGGGGAGGGAGGCTCGGCTGCTGTCCCACGGT
>JAEXPL010000256.1 GCA_023446865.1 Verrucomicrobiota bacterium
CCGACACACAGTGCGCGGCCTTTCTCGATCACCTCGGTCGGCATGCCGAGCGGGCCGGAGATGTCGCGGATCGCATCACCCACATTGAGCGCCACGAGTTCCCGGGTGCTCTTTCCCACCGCCTGGATCACCAGCGCGATCGTACCGGCGGCCGGATCGGCATCCGCGATGGTCAACGGGATACGCTCGGCACGTTCGGCGCGGCGCACGATGACGAATTGCCCAGGCTGGCGAATCTGGGCGATGCGCGCCGCCTCGACATCGAGGCGGGTGACGTTGGGACTGAGCTGGGTACGGGCAACTATTCGATGCATGGAGGTTTGAGTGAAGGAAGAACGCCGGCACCAAGCAAGCAACCATCGCCGGGTGCACGAAGGACGATGCTAACAGCAGGTTCCGTGCACAGAACGAACCGATTTCCGACCCATCACGGGCGGCTCTCGTCGCCCCGGACGGAAGCCTCCGGTTGAGCACGAGTCCGTACAACAACTCCGAGACCAGGCACCTGTCCGCTACAAACTTCAGGCGTAAAGCGATCCGAACATGCGTTCGATGATCGCGCCCGCTGGTCCGGACACCGGTTTGTCTTTTTGCAGCAACTGGACCTTTGCCCGGTACTCAGCAACGACCTGCGGGCGTCCAGAGACCAGTTGCCGGAGCAACTGCGCGAAGATCAATCGGGACGGGACGTTCTCCGGCTGCGTGAGACATAGATGCAACGCCCCATCCAACACCTCGCGTTCTCCGCCGAAAAATCCGGGAGCCGCATCGATCATCGTGTTGCAGCGCACGGCCAAAAGTTGCTCCAGCCGAAGCAGATAAAGTCCGAAGTCGCGACCGGTCGGCACTTGGTACTCTGCCGGAGGCGCCTCGAGCACCACCCCGGCTTCACGCTGGAGCAGCAGAAGGAGTTCGCCAGCCAACCCCCGAACGCCCTCCTCTGGCGTCATCGGCGAAAACTCCGCCACCGCCGTCCCCACGACCGCGGCATCGCTTGCACGCACCAGTCGAGTCTCCCCGCGCCATATGTTGGCAACTGCTTGCAGATGAGTTACGACCGCAAAATCGCAAGGCGGTTTGGCCGCCTTGGCATGATGCGCAACCTCCGCCGCGGTCCACGGTTGGCGGCCGAGCACAAACGCCGGCGCATCGCCGCGCATCCATGGCACAATGGGGCGAACCGAAGCGGTGCCGCCAAAACGCACCTGCTCGGCCAAGAACAACGGAATTGCCCGGCTGAGCCGTCCCGGCAAATCACTCAACTGCCGCGCCGCCGTCGGCTCTCCCTCAGCCGGCGCCGCGACCTCAGCAGAACTCCCGAGAAACGCGATCGTCACGGCCGCTGCGGTTGGCACCGGGAACAACTCCCGTGCCGGCGAATGCGCCGGTAGCCAAACCGGACCGTCGTCGACAAGAATCGCGATCGCCGAGGCGTCCTTCTGTTTCGCTCCGATCGCCGCCGCGCGAACCTTCGCAAGTTCGCCATCCCAAAAACCGAGCTGCTGCTTCCACTCGAGGCGTTGCTGCGCGTAAAGGTGGTCGAGCAACCCGCGCGCCGCATCGAACTCGCCGGTTTCCAAGCATGCCCGGAAAAGGTTGTTCGCCACGGGCAAGCCGTGCACCCCGGCCTCGAAGAGCAACGCAACCTCCCGAAGCATCACCGCCGCGTAGCCAGCCTGCCCAAGATCGGCGCTCATTTGCACCAGCAGCTCCGTCGGGGCCGGCTTACCGGCCATGTCCAACGCCTCGCGATACAACCGCACCGCCGCGTCGATCTGCTTCTGCTCGAGTTCGACTCGGGCCAACCACAACCGCGCGCGCCAACTGCCGGGCAACGCCGCGATCCGTTGCACCAGCTTGAGCACCGGTGCGGCTCCATTCTCGGCCTGGCTCGTCGCCGCACACCATGCGAAGCCCTCGGCTTGGTTCGGATCGAGTTCGAAGGCATGCCAGAGCGTCGCCTGCGACAACTCCCCTTCACCGCGCGCCACCTGCACTTTCGCGAGGTTGACGAGCACGGTTGCACTCTCGCCATGTTTCTCGATCTGCTGGCGCAGCACTGCTTCCGCCGATTCGAGACGCTCGAGTTCGCGGTAGACCACCGACAGGATCACCGCGCCACGCTCGGGATTCGTGTCGATCCGCATCAGCTGTTCAGCCGGCTCCAGCAGATCCGTGAGGAAACCGTCGTTGAACGCATGCAGGATCGTACCGGCCAACTGATCCGGCTCGTTCCATACCTTCTCCAAGTGCGGCAACAGGAACTTCTCTCTCCATTCCTGCCGCGGCACCATCACCTCGCGTCCCTGTTCGTCGATGGTCCGAATGGCGTCCGGACTGCTCGCCTGAGTCGCTGGCGCCGGACCTGCCTCGCCGGCCGCCGGAGCCGACTCCTGTTCCGGGACCGCCGGAATCGCGGCTTCAGGCGTAGGCTGGGCTGATGCGTCGCCGCTGATTGAATGCGAAGGTTTCTTGCCGAGGAGTCTCTTGAAGAAGCTCATGAAAGTGGGGTGTCGGTCGGTTTGGGGATCTGCAGGGCGCGAGGCTTAACGAAGCCGAGCCGTTGGAAAGGCCCAAATCGGCGGATTCTCGTCCATCTCTCCCCGCGCGAAACCAGACCGCGCTGCACGTCCAACTCCGATCCGACACCCTTCGCCACGGCATCACGCCGACGTCAGATGCCAACGCCGACAGACCGGACAGAGGTACGCCTTCCGCCGCCGCTCGACCCCGGCCAACATCGCCGCGTTGAGCGCCTCGCCCTGCGACGCATACCGCCGCTTGCGCACGCACATCCGCTGCCGCTCCTCGTGGTTGGGTTTCTTCATCGGGGTGCCGGTTCGACGCCACAAAACAGGCGAGCCCTTGCTCGCGTCGAGTCTCGAAAAGTCGGGCCGACCGGTCTCAGTGATAGTCGTGGCTCGCCTGGCCGGGCAGATCGGGTGCGGGGAGCGCGGCGATGTGCTCGGCGAGGACGTGGATCACGCCCTGCTCGTTCTGCACGCGGCCGGCGATGATCAGCGAGGGCTCGAGGTTGATCGTAAGCCGGTTCTCCTCGAAGAGCTTCGGGCGCACGATCGCGTTGGCCAGGCCGGTCTCGTCCTCGAGTGTGATGAAACACACGCCCTTCGCGGTGCCGGGGCGCTGCCGCGTGATGACCACGCCGCCGATCTTCACGCGCGAGCCGTGCTCGGCCTCGGCCAACTGCGCCGCGGGCCAGAGGTCCGGGAAACGCGCGCGGAGCTGCTGCATCGGGTGCGCGCCGGTCGTGAGCGAGAGGTGCGCGTAGTCGGCCTGCACGCGCTCCTGCACGCTCATCGGCGCCAGCGGCGCCTCCCCGCCGTCGTCCTGCAACGCCGCATAGCGGAACAGGTCGTCGTCCTCGCGCACCTCCTCCACCCGCCAGAGTGCCGCGCGGCGGTGGCCGGCGAACACGTTGAGCGCACCGGCCCCGGCGAGCTGACGTCGCTCCTCCGCCGTGAAATCCGTGCGCCGCAGAAAATCCGCGAGCGACGCAAACGGCCGCCGCGCGCGCTCCGCGACCAGCGCCCGCACTGGCACCTCGCGCACGCCATGCACCGAGAGCAGCCCGAGCCGCACCGCGTGCGCGTCCGCCACCGTGCACCGCTCCGCCGAGGCCACCACGCACACCGGCAACGTCCGCACGCCGTGACGCCGCGCGTCCTGCACGAGCGAGGCCGCCGAGTAGAAGCCCATCGGCTGGTTGTTGAGCAGCGCCGCGAAGAACTCCGCCGGGCGGTGCACCTTCAGCCACGCCGAGCTGTACGCGATCAGCGCAAACGACAACGCGTGCGACTCCGGAAAACCGTACAAGGCGAACGACGCGAGCGAGCGCAGCAGGTAGTCGATCGCCGGCTCGCTCACGGCGTTGCGCCGCAGCGCGTCGCGCAGCTTCCGTCCCATGCGCTCCATCCGCTCGGTCGAGCGAGTGAAACCGATCGCGCGGCGCAGCTCGTCGGCCTCCGCGGCGGTGAATCCGCCAAGCTCCATCGCGATGCGCAGAATCTGCTCCTGGAAGAGCACCACGCCGAGCGTGCGCTCAAGGATCGGCTTGATGCGTTCGTCGGGATAGGTCACCGGCTCCCGCCCCGCGCGGCGCTCCAGATACGGGTTCACGGCGTCGCCGTGGATCGGGCCGGGGCGGATGATCGCGACCTCGACGGCGAGGTCGTAGAAGTTCTCCGGCTTCATCCGCGGCAGCGTCGCCATCTGCGCGCGGCTCTCGATCTGGAACACGCCGATCGTGTCCGCCTCCTGCATGAGCTTGAAGGTCGCGGGATCGTCCTTGGGGATCTGCGCGAGGTCGACCGGTTCGCCGTTGCGCGAGCAGAGCTCAAGCGATTCCTGCAGCACCGCCATCATGCCGAGCCCGAGCAGGTCGACCTTCACCAGGCCCATGTCCTCGCAGTCGGACTTGTCCCACTGGAGCACGGAGCGGCCGGGCATGCGGGCGTTCTCCAGCGGCACGTACTGGTCG
>JAEXPL010000332.1 GCA_023446865.1 Verrucomicrobiota bacterium
ATCGATATCGGCAGCAACACCATCAAGCTCCTCGTCGCCGCCCGCTCGGCCTCCGGCGGGATCGAGACGGTGCGTTACGCCGTCGAGGAAGCGCGTCTGGGCCGCGGCCTCGGCGGAGCGCAGCCTGCGCTCGCGGCCGACAGCATGGACCGCGGCGCCGCTGCCGTGGCCAGACTCCTCGCGCTCGCCCGCACCTTCGCGCCGGCGAAGGTCGCCCTCGTCGCCACCAGCGCGGTACGCGACGCCGCCAACGGCCCCGACTTCACCGCCCGCCTCGATCGGGAAACGAGCCTCCCCGTCCGCATTCTCACCGGCGACGAGGAGGCCAACTTCATCGGCCGCGGTCTCGCCGCCGATCCGGCGCTCGCTGGCGCCAACGATTTCTACCTCTTCGACCTCGGCGGAGGCAGCCTCGAGTGCCTGGAGTTCCGCCACCGTCGCGCCACCCAAGCGGTGAGCCTGCGGCTCGGGTGCGTGCGACTCACCGAGCGCTGCGTCGCCGATCCGGCCGCACCGTTCTCAACGGCAGATCGCGCCACCATCGCCGACGTTGTCCGGCAAACCTTCGCCGGTCCACCGAGCCCGTTCCGCTTCACCCTCCCCGCGCCCGCCACCGCGGTCGCAACCGGTGGCACTGTGACCACGGTCCGCGCCATGCTTGCCGCCCAAGCCGGATGCGCACTCGAGGCAACCGGCACAACCGTGAGCGTGGCCGAGCTGGAAACACTCTTCGCCAGCACTGCCGGTCTGTCCCTCTCGGCCCGCCGCGAACTCCCCGGCCTGCCCGCTGCGCGCGCGGATGTATTCCCCGCTGCGCTGGCCACCATCCTTGAGGTGACACGCCTCGCCGGGATCGAGCGGCTCACGCATTCTTTCTACAACCTGCGCTACGGCATCGCCGACGAACTGCTCGGCGTCGGGCCGGCCGGCGCAGCGTAACCCCGGTGGTGGTGCTCGTGCTCATGGCGAGTGCCGGCAAGGCCGAGCACCACCACCAGCAACACCGCCACGCCCACCGCCGCTTGGGCGGCCGGCCGCCGCAGGTAGGCGAGCAACGGCCGGACATTCAGCGCGGTATGCACGGTGCCAGCCGCAACGAAGAGCCAGCCGAACCACTCGTGCAGGACCATGATCGGACCGTTCTTCACGTGGAAGAAGAGCAACACGCCCGTCGCGGCGATCACCGCGAAAGCCACCGCCACGAAAGGCGAGAGGAACGTCTTCTCAACAGCAGGGAGTTTCATCGTCGCCCGTGGAGACGCCGGCTCCGCCGAGCGGTTACACGAACCGCGAAGTTCAGATTTCCCAATTGAGCGCAGCCTGCGGCGCGGCGATGCCCGTCGATTCGACCGCCAGAAGGCAGAGGTCGTCCTCGAACTGCTCGCGCCCGCTGAAACCGCGGACGGCGGCGACGAGTTTGTCGATCAACTCGGCGCCGGGGCGGGAACCAAAATGCAACGCGAGCGTCGCCAGGCGTTCCGAGCCGAAGATCTCGCCGTTGGCATCGCCCGCCTCGAGCACGCCGTCGGTGTAGCAGAGGAGTTTGTCGCCGCTGCGGAAGTCGCACTCGCCCCGGGTGTAGGGGTATCCATCGACCAATCCCGCGGCCGGCTCGGGGCTCGCGAGCCGGAGAAACGTCGTGGTGGCGGAGTCGGCGTGGAACAGCAGCGGCGGCGGATGGCCGGCGTTGGCGAAGGTGAGGCGCTGCAGCTCCGTGTCGATCACCGCACAGAACACGGTCGCAAACACCGGCTGGCCGGTCTGGTGGTAGATTGGGAGGAAGCCTCGATTGATCTCGGCCAGGACGTGGGCGGGGTTCTCGGCGCGCTCGTCGAGTTCGCCGACCAGCCCGCGAATCAGGGCCGTGAGCAGGCCCGCGCGCACGCCGTGGCCCATCACGTCGCACACGAGGACCACGCACTGCGTGTCCGACAACTGGAGAATCTCGAAGAAGTCGCCGCCGAGGCTGGCCGCCGGCAGGTAGCGCTGCGCGAACTGCAACGCGCTCGCCTCGACCGGCACACCGCGCGGAAAGACGGGATAGCTCTGCGTGAGGAAGACGTTCTGGACCTTGCAGGCCATCAGCAGATCGGCCTCCATCTCCGCGGTGCGCTCGCGCAGCTCCTCCTCCATCCGCTTGCGCTCGGTGATGTCGTGGCTGATGCCGACGATGCCCACCATCTTGCCCCGCAGATCCTGCAACGGCACCTTCGTGGTGATCGCCCAGCGGCGCGTACCGTCGGGCATCACGTCGCTGCTCTCGCGGTTGATGATCGACGGGCCGCCGGCCAGCACGCGGTGGTCCTCGACCATCGAGCGCTCACCGCGGGCGTCGTTGCGGAAATCGAGGATCGTGCGCCCGAGCGCGCCCTCCTGCGAATCAACGCCGATCATCTTCTGATGGGCGCGGTTGTTGAGGAGGTAGCGGCCCGCGCGGTCCTTCACGAACACGCGGCTCGGCAGATGGTCGATAATCGTGCGCAGAAGCGTGCGCTCCTGCTTCAGTTTCTCCTCGATCGCCTTCGTCTCGGTGTGGTCGCGGGTCAGGCCGAACGTCCCGATGATGTTCCCCTCGCGGTCGCGCCACGGCAGCTTCGTCGCCGAGCCCCAAGTCACCGTCCCATCGCGCAGTTCCAGTCGCTCGATCTGCCCGAGCGACGGCGCGCCGGTCCGCATGATCTCACGCTCGGTATCCAGCGCGAGTTGGGCGTGCGACGGGGCGAAGTAGTCGAAATCGGTCTTGCCGATCATCTCCTGCGGCGAGGCGGCCCCGAGCCACTTCGCCTGGGCGGCGTTGACCCGAACGAAGCGGCTGTCCCGGTCCTTGAAATAGATCCGATCCGGGATGGTATCCATCAACGAATGCAGAATTTCCGAATCGAGCGATTCGGGAGCGGGCGCGACCGAGGATGTTGGCGGGCCGTTCTGCATGTGGGAGCGAGACCGTGGCGAACCGGGAAACAAAGGGCAATCCGTTCCTGCCGGGGTTTTCCCCCGATCCCGCGCGCCACGCCGGGTGGCCGCACCAGCCTCGCCGGCGGCGTCAACGTCGGGTGCGGCGAGTCGCTTGCTCCAACGCCTGCTGGGTCACC
Source organism: Verrucomicrobiota bacterium (assembly GCA_023446865.1). Lineage (GTDB taxonomy): Bacteria > Verrucomicrobiota > Verrucomicrobiia > Opitutales > Opitutaceae > CAJCBL01. The sequence continues at coordinate 3,093 of JAEXPL010000332.1, forward strand.
AGGAAATCCGCTGGCGGCGGCGCCCGCAGATCAAGCGGCACGCCTGTGATTGGGTGCGCGATGGCGAGATGCTCGGCATGGAGCATCACCCGCGGAATATCCCCCGGCACACTCTTCTCGCGGAACCCGTACACGGGGTCGCCCAGCAACGGATGACCGACGCTGGAGAGGTGCACGCGGATCTGATGCGTGCGCCCCGTGTAGATCCGGCAACGCACCAACGCCGCGTGCGGCGCCCACGCCTGCAACACAGTCCAATCGGTTCGGGAGGCGCGGCCGCCGGAAGTCACTGCCTTCATCCGGTGGCGCTGCGTGGGATGCCGCGCGATCTGCTTCTCGATCCTGCCCGCGCCCTGCTTGGGCACGCCGGCGACGAGCGCGAGGTATTCCTTCACCACATCGCGCCGGGCAAAGGCGGCGGCGAGCGCACGATGCGCCGCGTCGTTCTTGGCCACGAGGATCACACCGGAGGTCTCGCGATCGAGCCGGTGCACGATGCCCGGCCGTTCCACCCCGCCGATGCCGCTGAGCGATCCGCGGCAATGCGCGAGCAGCGCATGAACCAGCGTATCCTCGCCCGTGCCCGCCCCGGGATGCACGACCATGCCCGCGGCCTTGTTGACCGCGAGCAGATGCGCGTCCTCGAAGAGAATCTCGAGGGGAATCTCGACCGCGCGCAGCTCCGCCGGCTTCGTCTCCGGCAACGCGAACACGATCACCTCGCCCGCGTTCACCGCGTGTTTCCGCGCCACCGCCCGGCCCCCGACCGACACGAATCCGGCGTCGAACGCGCGCTGGAGCGCCGCGCGGCTGTGCTCGGGAAAATGCGCCGCGAGCACCTTGTCGGCGCGCTCGCGGCGGATCGGCTCGGGGACGGTGAAGTCAGGAGGCATCGCAGACAGTGTTTCAGATCAGGAGAATCAGCCGTCCGATGAAGGAACGCCCCCCAGTGTCTTCTGCTGTTGGAGGTTCGCCACCCTTTGGATCTCTTTCCGGAGATCAGAGCTCAGTCCAACTCCCATCGAGACCCGTTCGGTGCGCAACAGCATTGTCCCTCCCTTCAGGCGGTTAACCTCGGCCGCAATCACCTGCTGAATCTCAACTTCCCGCCAGAGCCGTCCAGACCTTGTGTACTGCCGGATCGTACTTCCGTCGAAAACGTAGTAGTGCCCGGTGAACCGTAATAGAAGAAAACCGAGTGCAAGAGTCACCGGAGCCAAAACAACACACGTCCACTGATCGGAACTAAGGGGGGAACTCGGCATTTCGTGCGCGAAAAGGGAGACAACGAAAAACGCCGGAAAACCGAGCAAGCACAAGTACGCGAAAAACAGGTGCTGGATCCTCTCCTTCTTGGGAATGGAAAACAT
>JAEXPL010000371.1 GCA_023446865.1 Verrucomicrobiota bacterium
GGCCGACGAGCGGGCCGTCGTTGACGGCGAGCTGCATCTCGAGGGTGGGCGGGTCGATCTGGGTGAAGGGGAGGGCGAGGGCGTCCTCGGCGAAGGCGATGGTGTCGCCGATGTCGATGTCCTCGAAGCCGGAGAGACCGACGATGTTGCCGGCGACGGCGTTGGAGGACTCGTTGGTGTTGAGGCCGGAGTATTCGAAGACCTTGGTGACCTTGGCGCGGATGCGTTTGGCATCGGAGTGCCGAATGACCCAGACCGGGTCGCCCACAGTGATCTTGCCGCCCAGAATCTTGCCGATCGCGATACGGCCCACGTAGTCGCTCCAATCGATGTTGGAGACGAGCATGTGGAAGGGCTGGTTGGGGCGGGCGAATGGCGGCGGAATGTGCTCGAGGATGGCGTTGAAGAGGGGGGCCATGTCCTTCTTCTCGTCCTCGAGGCGGCGCATCATGTAGCCGTCGCGAGCTGAACCGAAGACGACGGGAGCGTCGAATTGCTCCTCGGTGGCGTTGAGTTCAAGCAGGAGCTCGAGGACCTTCTCGTACGCCTTCTTGGCGTCGGAGTTCTCGCGGTCGATCTTGTTGACGACGATGATGACCTTGAGGCCGTGCTGGAGGGCCTTGCGGAGGACGAAGCGGGTCTGGGCCTGGGGGCCGTCGTAGGCGTCGACGAGGAGGAGCACGCCGTCGACCATGCGCAGGGCGCGCTCGACTTCGCCGCCGAAGTCGGCGTGTCCGGGGGTGTCGACGATGTTGATGATTTTGTCCTGCCAGTGAACCGAAGTGTTCTTGGCCTTGATCGTGATGCCCTTCTCGCGCTCGAGGTCCATGGAGTCCATGGCGCGTTCCTCGACCTGTTGATTGGCGCGGAAGACACCGCCTTCTTTGAGCAGCTTGTCGACGAGCGTGGTCTTGCCGTGGTCGACGTGGGCGATGATGGCGATGTTACGGATAGATTGATTCATGGCGCTGGAACGGAAAAAGCCGCCGAAGGTGCGGCCCGCCGGCGGGTGCTGCAAGCGGGAAACGGACGGGGGCTCAGGAGGCTGGGTTTCGAAGCTCAGGAGCGGAGGGGGCTGGTGGTGTGGGCCGAATGGCCGCGGGCCGGCTGCCGGCGGGGAAATGAAAAGGCCGCACCGGGAGGGTGCGGCCGGAAGGTGGAGGAGCCGGGTGGCCGCGGCTCAGTAGTATTTAACGTAGCCGTTGCGGCGGAGGCGTTCGAGCCAGCGCTCCTGGGCATCGCGGGCCATCTGCGAGACGACGATGCGCTCGATCTCGCTGCGCACCTCCTCGATCGGCTGGATACCGGCGAACTTGCGGTCTGCGACGTAGAGGATGTAGACGGCATCGCCGACGTAGATCGGCGGGGTGAACTGCCCTTTCTGGAGATTGAAGAGCTGGTCGACGAACTCCTTGCGGAGGTCGTTGCGCTTCTGCCAGCCCCAGTCGCCGCCCCGGTTCTTGCGCGCGTCCTGGCTGATTTCCTTGGCGACATCCTCGAACTTCTCGCCGGCGTTGAGGCGGGTGATGACGTTGGTGGCGGCGGCGCGCAGTTGCGACTCGGTCAGGGCGTTGCGGTTGAGCTGGATCAGCCGCATGTCGACCGCGTCGTCCTGGTAGAACTTGTCCTTGTTCTCGTTGTAGTAGGTCTGGATCTTGACGGGGCTGACGATGCTCGTGCTCTTGCGCATCTGTTGGCGCATGTACGCGTAGATGATGTCCTCCTCCACCTCCTTGCGGTATTCGCGCTGTGTCTTGCCCTTCGAACGGAGGTAGGCGAGGAACTTCGAGCGGTCGCCTTCGAACTGGGTATTCTGGACGTCGGAAATCTCGTTATCGACGTATTGGGGCGGGATCCTCTTCTTCTCGTCCTTGCGGAATTCTTTGATGATCAGAACACGATCGATGAGGCTCTGGATGATGTCGGATTGGAGCGCCTCGAGTGCTTTGTTGTATTCCGCCTCGGTCTTGTACTGGCGTTGGAGTTCGGGAATGAGCGGCGCGAGTTCGCGGCGAACCTCCTCGACCGTGATGGCCTTCTCCTCGACGACGGCGACGATTCCGTTCTCGTAGCGCAGATCCAGATTGTCCGCAGGCTTCGTGTCCTGGGCGAAAGCCCGGCCGGCGAAAAGAAGCACTGCAATACCGGCAGCGGTGAGGGAGGGGCGAACGATCATGGGTTTGGGAGATTGTTCAGGAACGAACAGATTTCGCGGAGTCTTTTTTGCGCGGTGGGTGCGGTCAAGCGGGGAAACCTCCCGGAGAGCTGGCAGAAGTCGTCGCTACGACCGCTCGCGCGCAAACACTTGAGGCGGTTGCCGTCGGTCTCGACCGACAAAATCCGCTTCTGTTCCGCGCGCACCCGGATTTCGGTGACCGCCAGCAACGCCCGTACTTCCTCGCCGAAGGCTCCGAAGCGGTCCCTGAGGTCGGTTTCAACCTGGCGGACGTCGGCGAGGGACGCTGCGATGGCGAGGCGGCGGTAGACGTCGATGCGCAGGCGGGCCTCGGTGATGTAGGACGAGGGCACGCGCGCCTGGATCGGCGCACAGTCGCCGCCCTCCATCTCGGCGTCCTTGAGGGCGGTGAAACCGTCCTGCTTGCGCCCCCGGTGCGCAGTGTCGGGGTCGCCCTCGCCGATGAAGACGAAGTCGATCTTCACCGTGGCGCGGATCTGGGTGGCGGTCTTCTCGCCCTTCAGGCGCGAGACGCTTTGGCGGAGCAGCTGGCAATAGAGTTCGAAACCGACTCCGGCCACGTGGCCGCTCTGCTCCGGCCCGAGCAGGTTGCCCGCGCCGCGCAGCTCAAGGTCACGCATGGCGATGCGGAAACCGGCCCCGAGCTGGTTGTACTGGCGGATGGCGTTGAGGCGGTTCCGCGCGAGGTCGAGCAGTCGCGCGTGGCGATGGAGCAGAAGGTAGGCGTAGGCCTGGTGTCGGAAACGCCCGACGCGTCCGCGCAGCTGGTAGAGCTGCGAGAGGCCGAACCGGTCGGCGCCCTCGATGATGATTGTATTGCAGTTCGGGATATCGAGGCCGCTCTCGATGATGGTCGTGCAGACGAGCACCTGGTAGCGGCCCGCCACGAAATCGGTCATCACGCGCTCGAGCTCGGTCTCGTCCATCTGGCCGTGGCCGACGCCGAAGGTCACCTCCGGCATGAGCTGACGCAGGTGCTGCGCGACGACCTCGATCGTCTGCACGCGGTTGTGCAGGTAGAACACCTGGCCGCCGCGCCGCACCTCGTGCCGGATCGCCTCGGTCACAAGCTTGTCGTCGTAACTTTTCACCACCGTCTGGATCGGGAGGCGGTCGACCGGCGGGGTCTCGATCACGCTCAGGTCGCGGGCGCCGACGAGCGCGAGGTAGAGCGTGCGCGGGATCGGCGTGGCGCTCATCGAGACCATGTCGACGCTCGCGCGCCACTGCTTGAACGCCTCCTTGTGCTTCACCCCGAAGCGCTGCTCCTCGTCGATCACGCCGAGTCCAAGGTCGCGGAAAACGAGGTCGCGTTGCAGGAGCCGGTGCGTGCCGATGACGATGTCGATCTTCCCCGAGGCGGCTCCGGCGAGAATCTTCGCCTGCTCCTGCCGCGAGCGGAAGCGACTCAACATCTCCACCACAACCGGGTAGCCGGCCATGCGCTCGCTGAAGGTGTTGAAATGTTGCTGGGCGAGGACGGTCGTCGGCACGAGCACCACGACCTGTTTGCCGCCCATCACCGCCTTGAACGCCGCGCGGATCGCGACCTCGGTCTTGCCGAAACCGACGTCGCCGCAGATGAGACGGTCGGTCGGGCGCGGCTTCTCCAGGTCGGCCTTGGTGTCGATGATCGCGCGCAACTGGTCCGGGGTTTCGGTGAAGGCGAACGAGCCTTCGAACTCCTGCTGCCACACGGTGTCGGGGCCGAAGGCGTGGCCGGGCTGGCTGTCGCGCTTGGCCTGCACCTCGAGCAACTCCGCGGCGAGGTCGATCGTGGCGCGCTCGGCGGCCTGCCGCGTCTTTTCCCAGCGGTTGGAGCCGATCTTCGCGAGCGTCGGCTTCGCCTTCGACAACCCGACGTAGCGGCTGAGCAGGTGCGACTCCTGCAATGGCACGTGCAGCGTGATCTGGTCGGCGAACTCCACCGACAACACCTCGCGTGTCTGTCCGCCGGACTCGATGCGCGTGAGGCCGCGGAAGATGCCGATGCCGTGCTGGAGATGGACGACATGGTCGCCCTCGACGAGATCGGCGAAATCGAGCATCTGGTCGACCTGGGAGGTCTGGACGACGGCGCGCCGCCGCGCGCTCGGCCGCCGCTGCCGGTGGCGGCCAAAGATCTCGGCCTCGGAGACGAGCACCACGCCGGGGCAGCCGTCGGGCAGCGCGGCCCAGCCCGGTGCGCGGCCCGCGGTGCCGCCGAACTTGCAGCCCTCGTCGAGCGAACCGCGGCTCCAGACCACGCGCGGCAGTTTGATCTTCTCCTCGGCGAGGATCTCGCGCACGCGGGCTTCCTCGCCCTCGCGTGGCAGCACAAAGTGGATGCGCCAGCCGGCGGCCGACCACGCCTTCAACTCGAGGAGGAAACGGCGGCGGGCCTCCTGCTCGGCGTTGAGGCGGTCCTCGGCGAGGAGGTTGGCCTCCGGCTGCGAGCGGTGGAGAGAGAGAGCGACTGTCTCCCACGGCTCGGAGAGCGCGTCGGAGCCGAAGAGTTCGTCGTCGACATCGAGATCGAAGAGACCGGCGAGCCAATCGCCGCGGTCGGCGCGATTGCCGAGCAGGGTGTCGATGCCGTGTGCGAGCGTTGCTGGCAACCCATGGCCGTCGGGCGCGGCTCGGAGCTCGTCAGCGTAGGCCTGCGCCAGCTCCGGCGGATCGACGACAACGATGTGCGTGCGCGGCCCGAGGTAGGCGGCGAGGCCGGTGTGGGCGACGGGCAGCTCAAGGCTGGGGCTCGCGGTGAGGACGACGCTCTCGAGCTTCTCGCCCGAGCGCTGCGTGACGGGATCGAAACGCCGCAGCTCCTCGATCTCGTCGCCGAAGAAATCGATGCGCACCGGGGCGTCCGCTGTGACGGGGTAGACGTCGACGATGCCGCCGCGGACGGCGTACTGGCCCGGCTGCTCGCAGAGCGGCTCGCTGTCGTAGTCGAGTTCGGCGAGGCGGCTCAGGAGCTCCTGGAACGGCTGTTTCTGTTTCGCGACGAGCGTGAGCTCCTTCACGGCGATGGCGTCGATCGCCGGCACGGACTGGAAGAGGGCGGTGGGCGTGGTGACGAGCACGAGGGTCTCGTTCCAGTTTTCGCCCGTGAACCCGCGGCGGGTGCGGAGGTGGCCGAGAGCGGCGAGGCGGTCGCTGGCGATGGTGAACGCCTCGCGCATGCCCGTCTGCGGATCCGGTTGCGGCGGCAGCACGGCGAGCTCGAGGCGGCGCGGGTCGCCGGAGAGCGAATGCGCCAGCGCGAGGTCCTCGGCGAGGCGTTCGGCGGCGCGGAGATCGGCGGCGACGAGGAGCCACACCGGCGCGGGCCGGCGCCGCAGGAGCTCCTCGGCGACGAACGGCGCCGCCGCCGGGCAAACGCCGGTGAGGCGGCTGCGCGGGAGCGGTACGGGCATGGCGCGGGTCAAACCAACGAGTCCTCGACCTGCTCGGCCTTCGCCTTGATGTCGGCGAGGATCTGTGCGTAGCGCGCGGGGCTGACGCGGACCTCCGGCAGGGCGATGAGCGGATCGAAGTCGGCACCGACGCGTTTGGCGCCGTTGTCCAAGCCGAGGCCCCAGACAAGCCGGTCGCCCACATTCACGACGCGCACGAGGTCGCGGTAGGTTTCCTTCGCGCCTTCCGGGTTGTTGTGGAACTGGCAGACGGCGACGATCGAGGGCGGGAAACGCCATTCGCCGAGGAGGAAGGCTGCGGCCTCATGGTGGTCGACGCCGAGAAGACGTTTCTCGACCACACCGAGCGGTTCGGCGGAGGCACGCGCCTCGACGATGACCTCCTTGTAGCGGGTGGCGGCGTTGAGGTTGAGGTAGGCGATGCCGATGTCGTGCAACAGGCCGGCGGTGTAGACATCCGCGCTGGTGACCTTGAGGCCGGTGGCGTGGTACTCGAGTTGCTGGGCGGCGAGGGCCACATGAAGGCTGTGCCGCCAGAAGGCCACGTAGTCGAAGGCTCCGCGCCGGGGAAAATGGTGCACGAAGACGAGGCCGAGGATGAGTTGGCGGAGCTGGACCGTGCCCAGGCGCATGAACGCTTCGGTCAGCGAGGAGATCGGCGAGGCGCCGCGCAAGGCGGCGGAATTGGCGACGCGAAGAACGCGGGCCGCCATCGCCGAGTCCGTGGCGAGCACCAAGGCGATGTCGTCGAAGGGCGCGTCCTGATTGATCAGCTCCAGGAGCTTCTGGGAGACGGCCGGGAGCGGGGGTAGGGGGTGTTCGGACTTCAGTTTGACGCGGGTGTCTTCCATAGGCATAGGGCCTCACGGGCGGCGTTTTCCTCAGCTTCTTTCTTCGAGCGGCCGGAGCCGGTTCCGATGATGCGGCCGAGTAGGTGGAGGTGGACTTGAAAATGGCGTTCGTGGGGCTGCCCCTGGGTGTGCACGACCTCATAGCGGAGGGCGGCGTTGCCGTGCTCGGGCTGCACGAGTTCCTGCAGGCGTCCCTTGGGGTTGTCGCCCTGTTCAGGGCCGTCGAGCCGGCGTTCGAGCGGGCCGTACAAGTTAAGGAGCGCATTACGAACTGGGTCTAGGCCTCCGTCGAGGTAGACCGCTCCGATGAGGGCTTCGAATGCGTCCTCGAGCGAGGAAGCACGGTCGCGGCCGCCGGTCTGTTCTTCAGCGGGGCTGAGTTCGAGCGCGTGGTCGAGACCCAGTTCCCGGGCGAGCGTGACCAAGAAGGCGCCTTTGGTCAGTGTGGCGCGGCGGCGGCTCAGAACACCCTCGCGAGCCTCCGGATCGGCACGGTAGAGCGCTTCCGAGATGACAAGCTGGAGGACGGCGTCGCCAAGGAATTCCAGCCGCTGGTTGCTGGCCACGGTGGGGCGCAGAGCGGCGGCGGAAGGGTGACGCAGCGCATCGGCCAACAACGAGCCGTCACGGAATGTGTAGCCGAGCTGTTTCTGAAGCTGGGTGGTGGCTGAGGTGGCGGTACCCACGGGCGAGGAAGGCTGTAATGGATTATCCCTATCGGCGGAAGTCGCAAAAGGCGTAGCGATTTCCGGCATCCGGCGGACGCGGTGGTTCATGAACTGGCGCTGGTGTAGCGCCGGATGCCCCGGTGGAAAGCCGTCACGGCCAGCCCGAACCAGGCTAGGGCGAGGCCGGCGAGCCAGGCGATGTGCGGCCAGTCGAGGCGGCCGAGCAACGCCGAGGCGGGCACGTTGGAAACGACCACCGCGGGCAGGGCATAAACGAAGATGACCGTCGTCACGAGGTTCTTGAAGGCCGATCGGGGGAGGCGGGAAAACTCGGCGATGGTGAAGTAGCTGCCCTCGATACCTTCGGTCTTCACGATCCAGAATGTCAGCGACGCCATCAGCAGAAGCAGGCTGTAGTGCACGACGAGACCGATCGCGATCAGGGAGGCATAGAGCGCGACGTCGCCGATGGTCGGGTGCAGGCCCAGGTGGCGCACGGCGTAGACGACCACCCCGATTGCCACGAGCGAGTTGGCGAGGCCGTCGGGGTCGAGCTTGCGCGTCGAGACCATGAAGAGCGGCTGGCCTGGCTGGGTGAGGTAGAAGTCGAACTGGCCGCTGCGGACGTTGCGCCCGATCTCGAAGAGGTTGGTCCAGAAGAAACCCATGAGCAGGCGTTGCATGAGCATCGAGGTGCCGACGAGCAGCAGCATCTCGTACTTGCTCCAGCCGGCGATCGAGTCGGTGTGCCCGTAGATGACTTGGATGAGCAGGAGGTTGACCGACATCCACGCCAGTTCGACGGCGGACCAGAGGAGAAAATCGAAGCGGAACATCATCGTGCGCACGACCGAGTAGCGCACGGAGGCGAGCCAGAGACGAAAGTAGTGCGTCATCGTGGAGCCCGGGTCAGCCGCCGACGGCGGTGTGTTTCTTCAGTCCGCCGGCCCAGAGCAGGCGCGCGGCGACCATGGCGATCACCACCCACGTCGCCTGGATCGCGAGGCCGTGCAGCGCCTCGCCCGGGGTGGCGATGCGGCCGGTGAGGATCGCGGCGGGGAAGTACATCTGGTAGGGAAACGGCAGGTACTGGGCGGCGGCGAACACGCCGCGCGGCAGCAGGTCCAGCGGGAACATGGCGCCGCCGAGCGCCGTCTCGATCGCGTAGGAGAGGATCACGAAGCCCTGGATCTCGAGGAACCAAAACGCGAGCATGCCGAAGCAGAACGCGATCGTGAACTGGAGCGCGGCCGCCAGGACCATCGCCGCGAGGCCGACCGGCAGGCGCCAGGGATCGGAAGGGAAGGTGAGCTGGTCGCGGATCCACGGTGTGGCGATGAGCAGAGGCACAAACACCAGCAGGCCCGAGATGATGCGCGCGGAGGCGAAGAGGCTCAGACGGTAACCGAAATAGTTCACCGGCTTGAGGAGGAACTGGTTGATGAGGCCGTTGCGGATTTCCTCGCCGATCTGGTAGTCCTCGTTGAAGGCACCCACCATGAACTGCAGCGCGAGCACGGTGATGAAGTAGGTGAGCGTCTGCCGGACGTCGAAGCCGCCCATCTGGTTCACGCCGGTGAACGCGGCGCCCCAGAGGATGAAGATCAGGCAGAGGTGGACGAGGGAGAACGAGCCGCGGATGAAGAAATTCCAGCGGTACACGAGCGCGCTCTGGAGCCCGACGGAGAAAACGTGGCCGTACTTGCGCAGCAGCATCATGGCGCGGAATGGCGGGGCGGGACGACGGGAGGCGAGGCGACTCGCGGCGCGGCGTTCACTTCAGCCCGAAGCGCTCGATCACTTCCTTGGCGAGATTCTTGTAGGCGGTCGCGCCGGGGCTGCTGGGATCGTAGGCGAAGATCGTCTGGCCGAAACTGGGCGCCTCGCTGAGGCGCACGGTGCGCGGGATCACGCTCTCGAAGATCTTGTCGGGCAAATGGGCCCTCACCTCGTCGACGACTTGGCGGGCAAGCTTGGTGCGGATGTCGTACATCGTCATGACGACGCCGCCGACCTCGAGCTTGGGATTCACGCCCGCCTCCTTGAGACGGGAGACAACCTTGAGAATCTGGCCGAGGCCCTCGAGCGCGAGGTACTCGCATTGCAGCGCGATCAAGAGGTAGTCGGCCGCGGCGAGGCTGTTCATCGACAGCATTCCGAGCGCGGGCGGACAATCGATGATGATGGCGCGGAAACGCTCGGAGTCGTGCAGCGGTTGCAGGCAGGCGCGCAGGCGCTGGAGATAGTTTTCGGTCTGAGCGAGCTCCATCTCGGCGGCGGCGAGATCCTCTTCGGACGGCAGAATCCAGAGATCAGGCAAGGCCGTGGCGACGATCATGTCGGCGGCTTGGCCTTCCCCATGCAGGGGCTTGTAGATGCTTCGGCCTTCGGTCCGCTCCACCCCCAAGCCGCTGGTGGCGTTGCCCTGCGGGTCGAGGTCGATCACCAAGGTCGGAATCTTCCGCGCCGCGAGCGCCGCCGCGAGGTTGATGGTCGTGGTGGTCTTGCCAACTCCGCCTTTTTGGTTGGCGATGGTGAACGTCGTCGCAGGCATGGGCGGCGATGGTGGCCGACTGCGCTGGCGAGTCTAGTCCGCAGTTGCGGACAGCCGCTATTCGCAGCCGGCGGACGCGGGGCGAACACCGCGGTGAAAACGACAGGTGGCAGCGAACGAACTCAGCCCGCTTTGCGTGGCTTGGCGGGATTGAGATCCGAGTAGGTTGGTCCGGCCTCGTTTTTGCGCGGCGGCAGGAGCGCGATGTAGTCCTGCGGATCCGGCTTGTCACCGGGCTGCCGGCTCAGGTTGGGCCGGCTGGGAATGCGCGGTGGCGGGTCGACCTTCTGGTCGCGTGACACGGTGTCGGTTCCGGGCGCGGCGTAGGCGAGCACGGTGGCGTAACTCGCTGCGCTTTGAACTGGAATGGACGTGGTCATGGCTTCTTCGTCCCTCATCGTACGCCGTGCGGGGGCGTTTAGCGCGGGTCGGTCAAATGAGGAAACGACCCTAACAACAGTCGGGCCTATCGGCCCAAGTGGGGCGCGCGCGGTCGGGCAGGCCTCCTCGCGGCTTTGTGGTTGCGGTCGTTTTCGCGGCTCCCGAAAACGTCGGGATGGAAAAGCTCGCGCTCATCTCCGTCAGCGACAAACGCGGCCTGGTCGACTTCGCCACGGCCCTCGTGCGACAGCACGGCTACCGCATCCTCTCCACCGGTGGCACCGCCAAGCTCCTCCAGCAGGCCGGCCTTCCCGTCACCGAGGTGGGCGCGCACACCGGTTTTCCGGAGATCATGCAGGGCCGCGTGAAGACGCTGCATCCGAAAGTCCATGGCGGCTTGCTCTGCCGGCGCGACAAGGCCGACCACCTTGCGCAGGCGAAGGAGCACAACATCGCCCTGATCGACCTCGTGGTCGTGAACCTCTATCCGTTCGAGGCCACCGTGGCGAAGGCCGACGTGACCTTTGAGGACGCGATCGAGAACATCGACATCGGCGGCCCGTCCATGCTGCGCAGCGCGGCGAAGAACCACGAGTCGGTCACCGTCGTCTGCGACCCCGACGACTACTCCGTCGTGGTCGCCACGCTCGCCGACGAGAAGAAGATGCACGCGCTGCGCCGGAAGCTCGCGCTGAAGGTCTTCGAACGCACCTCGTCCTACGACCGTGCGATCGCGGCCTATCTCTCGAAGCAGGTCGAGGAGCCGGACATGGACGCCATCGCCGGTTTCCCGGCGCGCTACGAGCTCAGCCTGCCGAAGGCCTCCGGCCTGCGCTACGGCGAGAACCCGCATCAGAAGGCGGCTCTCTACGGCAAGTTCTACGACCATTTCGAGCAGCTCCAGGGCAAGGAGCTCTCGTATAACAACATTTTGGACATAACCTCGGCGACGTACCTGATCGGCGAGTTCCAGCGCCCGACGGTGGCGATCCTCAAGCACACCAACCCCTGCGGTGTCGGCAGCGCGGACACGCTGCTCGCGGCCTGGGACAAGGCGTACGCGACCGACAAGCAGGCGCCGTTCGGCGGCATCATCGTCGTCAACCAGACGCTTGGCGCCGACCTCGCCGAGCAGATCAAGGAGATCTTCACGGAGGTGATCATCGCCCCGGCGTTCACCGACGAGGCCCGTGCGATCTTCGCCAAGAAGAAGAACCTCCGCCTCATGATCGCGAGGCAGGCACCGGGCGCGGAGGCGCTCCAAGAGGTCCGCTCCGTCGTGGGCGGTGTGCTCGTGCAGGATCGCGATAACACCCTCGGCGACGTGAAGGCGTTCAAGGTCGTCACCAAGCGCCAACCCACCGAGGAGGAATGGGCCGGCATGCTCTTCGGCTGGAAGGTCGGCAAGCACGTGAAGTCGAACTCGATCATCTACGCGAAGGGCGAGCAGACCCTCGGCGTTGGCGCCGGCCAGATGGCGCGCGTCGACAGTTCGCGCATCGCGGTGTGGAAGGCGGGCGAGGCCGGCCTGAGCCTGAAGGGCAGCGTTGTCGCCTCGGAGGCGCTGTTCCCGTTCGCCGACGGCCTGATCGCCGCGGCCGACGCCGGTGCCACCGCCGCGATCCAGCCCGGCGGCTCCGTACGTGACGAGGAGGTCATCAAGGCCGCCGACGAGCGAGGCATGGCGATGGTCTTCACGGGTATCCGCCACTTCAAGCACTGAGGGTGCGGCACTCCGCGACGGTTGGCTGGCAAAACCGCCAATCGTCGCCATGATGCCGGGCATGTTCCCCGGTTTCAGGCTGGCCGTATGCGCGGGTGCCGTGGCGCTTGCGCTTCTCTCCGGCTGCGCGACTGTGCCCGAAACCGGGCGACGGCAACTCATGCTGATCGACGCTGCGCAGGAGGCGCAGATGGGTTTGTCTGCGTTTGCCGAGATCAAGAGCCAGCAGCTGATCTGCGAGGATCCCGCGGCGAATCGGCGTGTTCAGGCCGTGGGGGCGCGCATCGCGCCGGCGGTCGGTCGCGATCTGCCCAACGCCGACTGGGAGTTCGTCGTCTTCGACTCGGAGGAGGTGAACGCCTTCGCGTTGCCGGGAGGCAAGGTCGGTGTCTACACGGGGTTGCTCGCCTTTGCGGATGACGATGACGAGTTGGCCGCGGTGATGGGCCACGAGATCGCGCATGTGAGCGCCCGGCACGGCGCCGAACGAGCATCGCAGCAGCTCGGGGTCGCGCTGCTCGGGGTCGGTGTCGCTTTGGCCACGGAGGATGCGAAGCACCAGGACGAGATCCGTGTGGCCTACGGGCTCGTGGCGACCGGCGCGGTGCTGAAGTATTCGCGTGACCACGAGAGCGAGGCCGACCGCATCGGGCTGCTCTACATGGCCCGCGCCGGCTACGATCCACGTGCTGCCGTCCGTTTCTGGCGAAAGATGGCGGCGCGGGAGAAGGCCGGTCTGCGCATGCCCGATTGGTTCTCCACGCACCCGTCCGACGAAACCCGCATTCGCCGAATCGAGAGTTGGCTACCGGAAATTTTGCCGATCTACGAAACGAACCGGCCCTGATTCTGGAGTGAAGGGGCGAAGCGCCGAGGGTGGCATCGCCACGAACGCTTCGCAGGTTTGGATCCTGCCCGGTCGTGAATGCCAGTGCCGCGGGTGGAAGCCGACGAAGGTCCCGAGGGACGATCAGCTTGGATGCAGTGGGCTTCTTGCGGAAGATACCGTGGTCCGAGAAACGCCCCCCCCCCGCCGACTCAATCGCGCCAGGGCGTGTTAACACACCCTACGGATTGAGATACGCCGTCGGACCGATGAGCAGGGGACAGTGCACATCGAAGCGAGCGAGGGCGCGCGCTCGCTGGAAGCCGCGGGCGGCGCTGAGCGGAACACCAGCTGATCTTTGGGGGACACGGTGGCGCCGACCGCCCCGAACGGTACCCGCTGCTTAGGCGCCGTGCTCGGCGAGCCAGCGTTCGGTCTCGATCGCGGCCTGGCAGCCCATGCCGGCGGCGGTAATCGCCTGGCGGAAAACATGGTCGGCGCAATCGCCGGCGACGAACACGCCCGGGATACTCGTGCGCACCTGGCTGCCGGCCTCGGGTACGATGTAGCCGTTTTCGTCGGTCTTCACCGCACTCGCGAACGGCTTGGTGTTCGGTTGGTGCCCGATGGCGACGAAGATGCCCTTGCAGGGGAGATCGGTCACGGCGCCCGTCTTCACATTCTTGAGCTTCACGCCGGCGACGTTGCCCTGCGCATCACCGGTGATCGCGGCGACGACGGAGTCCCAGGCCGGCGTGATCTTGGGATGCTCAATCACGCGCTGCTGCATGATCTTCGAGGCGCGGAGCGTGTCGCGGCGGTGGACGAGGGTGACCTTCGAGGCGAAACGCGTGAGGAACAACGCCTCTTCACAGGCGGAGTCGCCGCCGCCCACGACGACGACGTCCATCTTGCGGTAGAACGCGCCGTCGCAGGTCGCGCAGGTCGTGACGCCCTTGCCGCCGAAGAATGACATCTCCTCGGGCAGCCCGATCATGCGCGGCGCAGCGCCGGTGGCGATGATCACGGCCCGGGCGTGGATCTCCCGGTCGCCGGTGCGCAGCACCTTCGTCGGACCAGAGAAGTCGACCGCTTGCACCAGGCCGCTCTCGTAACGCGCGCCGAAGCGGGCGGCCTGTTTGCGGATGGTGTCGGTCAGTGTGTATCCATCGATCCCGTGCTCGAAGCCCGGAAAGTTCTCCACCTCGGAAGTCGTGGTGAGCTGGCCGCCGGGCTGCGAGCCCTCGAGGACGAGCGGGGCGAGGCCGGCGCGGGCGGTGTAGACGGCGGCGGTGAGGCCGGCGCAGCCGGTGCCGATGATGACGACGTTCTCGATGGTGGCGGGCGTGGACATGGCGTGGAAGGGCGACGGTGCGGGAGGTGTGTTTTGACGCAACGGGGCGCGGGAAAACGCGGCAAGCGCAAAGACCGCGCCGCGGCGCACCGTGCGGCCAGCGATCGGCCGGTAGCTGTGGGTGCTCAGGGGTGGAGGCACCCGAGGCCGATGCGATTCCCCGTTGCCATCGCCGCGGGAGCGCGGCTGTTTCGCGGGCATGAGCGCGTTGCCGCAACTGATCGACACTCATGCCCACCTCGACCGCTTCCACCATCGTGGCGAGCTCGCCGCCGTGCTGGAGCGGGCGCGTGCGGCAGGGGTGGGGCAGGTCGTGACGATCGGAACCGAGCCGCCGGATTGGGCGCTGTACCGCGAACTCGTGCCGGGGCTCGGCGGGCGCGTGGCCTACACGGCCGGCCTGCATCCGTGTTCCGTGGACGAGAACTGGGAAGCGGCGCTAGCCGAGCTTCCGCGGTACTTCGAGGCGGCCGGCGGCGCGGCGGTGGCGGTCGGGCGGGGGGAGTGCGGGCTGGACCGGTTTCATCTGCCCAAGAACGACACCGCGGCGGCGGAGCGGATCTTTGCGTGGCAATTGGCTGCGTTCCGCGCGCAGCTGCAGCTGGCGAAACAGCTCCGCGGTCCGCTCGTGGTGCATTCGCGCGGGGCGTTTGCGGAAACGGTGGCCGAGATCGATGCCGCCGGCTTCGACTGGTCGCGGGTGGTGTTCCACTGCTTCTCCGAGGGCGAGGCCGAGATGCGCACGCTCGTCGCGCGCGGCGGTCGCGGGTCGTTCACCGGCATCATCACCTACAAAAGCGCGGAGAACGTGCGGGCGGCGCTGCGCCTGCAGGGTTTGCCGCGGCTGATGGTCGAGACCGATTCGCCCTACCTGACGCCGGAGCCCCATCGGGGAGAAACCAACGAGCCGGCGCACGTCGCGCTCACGGCGGCGCGGGCCGCGCAGGAACTGGGGGTGCCGTTTGCGGATTTTGCGGCGGCGACCACGGCCAACGCCCAGGCGTTCTTCGGCTTGCCGGCGGTGTAACCGAAAACCGGTGGCTCAGACTTCGTCGAACTTGCGCACGAAGAGCGCCTCGAGTTCCGCGATCATGGCGGGGCCGTCGGCCCCGGTGACGATGAACTTGAGCGCCGAGCCCTTGCCGGCGGCGAGCATCATCAGGCCCATGATGCTCTTGCCGTTCACCTGCTCCTCGTCGCGCTCGACGAGGACGTCGGCCTTGAACTTGTTGGTGATGCGCACGATCATCGCCGCCGGACGAGCGTGGATGCCCATCTTGTTCTGCACGGTCAGCACTTTGGTGTGCTGGTGAGCAGTGGAGGCGGCGTTGTTTTCCATGATGCGTGGCTTTGCGATTGGCGCGTGCGCAGCGGATTCCCTATGAGTCGCACCGCACTGGCAACGTCAAAAAAAACACCGCCCATGTCCGAGCTTGCGATCATCGTTCCCTGCCGCCTCGAATCGACGCGCTTTCCGCGCAAGCTGTTGCACCCGATCCGGGGCAAGCCGCTCGTGCGCTGGGTGGCTGAGCGAATCACCGGGCAGATGCCGGAGCTGCCGCTGTTCTTCGCCGTCGACGATCCGCTGCTGGCCGGGGTGCTGGAGCCGCACGGTTTCCGGACCATTGCGACGGCGGTGACGCACCAGAGCGGCACCGACCGGCTCGCGGAGGCCAACCGGGCGGTGGGCGCCCGGTACGTTCTCAACGTCCAGGCCGACGAACCGCTGGTGAGCCGGGCGCAGCTGCAGGCGCTGGCGGAGTTGATCCGGGGCGATGCGCCGCTGGCCACCTTGGCGACCCGGTTCCGGCGTCCCGAGGACTTTGCCAATCCCAACCAGGTGAAGGTGGTGCTCAGCCAGCAGGGCCGGGCGTTGTACTTCTCGCGTTCGCCGATGCCGTATGCCCGCGACCGTGCCGGAAGTGTGGATGCAGCATGGCTTGCGGCCAACCCCTGCTACAAGCACCTCGGGCTCTACGCCTATCATGCGGACTTTCTCGAGCGCTTCACAAAACTTCCAGCCGGACGGCTGGAGCAGGTCGAGAAACTGGAGCAGCTGCGCGCGCTCGAGAACGGAGCGGCGATCGCCGTCGGCCTCACGGAGGATCCGAGTGTGGGGGTGGACACTCCGGAGGATGCGGTGAAGTTTGAGGGGCTGCTCGGCGGAGGGTGACGGCCGCGCGTGTGACGGATTCCGGCATGGGGGATATGCCGGGTTCTGGGGCTGTCGGATCCCCCATTTCGCGCGTTGGTGGAGAATCTCGCTCAAGTCGTGAGGCGGGTACGCGATATGCGCGTCGACCGTGCAGAAAGCCGGTCGGCATCATTGAAGATGAACAAGAAATCCCTCCTGACACTCGCCCTCATCGCCGCTGCCCTCTCTGGCCTCTCGGCCGTTGCCCTTGCCGAAGCTGCCTTCGATGAAGCGCCTACGCCGACCCGCACCCAGGCTCCAGTCTATCCGGAAGCGCTGCGCCGTGAGGGGTGGCCGGAATGGTGAGCATCAGCGTGAAGATCGACGAGAGCGGCAATGTGGTCGCGACCGCGGTCTCCAAGAGCTCGCATCCGGGCTTCGACCAGGCGGCGCTCGATGCGGTCGCCCAGTGGAAGTTCAAGCCCGCCAAGAAGGCCGGGCGGGCGGTGGCGGTTTCGGTCGTGCTGCCCGTTCGTTTCAACGCCCAATAAGCGGTGGCCGCATCCGCGTCACCAGCTTTGCCGATCGCCGAGGCCACCCGCGGGCAGCCTCTTGGTTTACGGGCAGAAAGGCAGCAGACGGAAACCCGGATAATACCGGACGACCGCGGCATTTTCCCCTCAAGTCACGACCGGGAAGAGACGATTAACCGGGTCGGCTTTCTCTGTGCAACCACTTCGGCCCGTTCTCTACACCTATGAAATCCCCACTCTATTCACGTTTCGCCGCGGTGTGTCTGGCCCTTTGTCTGGCCGGCGCCGTGCATGCCCAGGACAGCAAATTCGACGAGCCTCCGATGCCCACCAAGACCGTGGCGCCCGCCTATCCGTCCGACCTGAAACGCGAGGGTGTCACTGGAATGGTGACAATGTCCATCACGGTCGACGAGAAGGGCAATGTGGCGAATCCGGTAGTGAAGAAGAGCACGCGGCCGGAGTTCGAGCAGCCGGCGATCGACGCGATCCTGAAGTGGAAGTTCGAACCTGCGAAGAAGGATGGGAAGCCGGTCTCCGTCCAGGTCGTGATTCCGCTGAAATTCACCAACTGATCGTCTTGCCCCAACCGATCCCTCCTTCCCCATGAATCGTGCGCACTTCACTGTCGGCCGGCGGATGTCCGCCGGATTGGGCGTTGTTCTTGTCCTGCTCGCCCTTGTTGCCGCTACGGCATATTTCGCCCTAGGCCGGACCGGAGGCGCGATGAGACAGACCGCCGAGGGCGCCGAGCTGGCCTCAAAGGCGATGGACCTGGATCTCACCATGAAGGACCTGCTGCGTGCCGTGAGCGCCTTTCAGGTCAGCGGGGCCAAGGAGGACTCGGCTGCGTTTGCCGATCAAGCCAGCCGCATGCGCAGCTCGTTTACCGAGATGGACGGGAGGGCGATCGATGCCGAGTCGAAGGCGTTGTTGTCCGAGTCGCAGCAGCTTTTCGGCAAGTTCGAGGCGCAGTTCAAGGAGATGGTCGCGCTACGCGGCGAACGCGACCAGTTCGAGATGGCCCTTCGCCCGGCCTCGGAGACGATCCAGAAATCCCTGCAACTGGTTCTCGTGAAGGCCCGTGACAGCGGCGATATGAGCGCCTCGTTCAAGGCCTCGTCTGCGCTGCAAAACTTCTTCGAGGGATTGATGCTGGTGAATCAGTTTCTGCTCACCTCCGACCCGACCCAGGCGGCCTCGGCGACGCAATCGCTGAACAAACTCGTCGAGGGCGCCAAGGCGATCGACAAGGAGATCGCCGAGATGGAGCAGTTCGACGCCACTTTCAAAGACCCCGAGCGTCGCAGCGCCCTCAAAGCCGCGATCGATGAGGCCACGGCACAGTTGCACGGGTTGGGGAAGGTCAGTGAAGGCGTGGCTCGCAGCCGCGTGCTCTATGAGAAGGAGATGAGGACTCTGGCCGCCGAATTCAGCGGCCGGGTCGGGAAGCTGAACGAGATGCTGGCCGCGCGCCGGCAGCAACTCCAGCAGACCAACACCGTCGCGCAGGGACGCAACGAGACCTTGGTTCTGGGCTTGAGTCTTGTCGGCATCGTTTTCGGGGTCGTGGCCGGGTACTTCATTGTGAGGAGCGTCACGCGCCCCATCGCTCACGTCGCGGCCGTCCTCAAAGAGGGCAGCGACCGCACGGCCGCCGCTTCGCGGCAGGTCAGTTCGGCGAGCCAGGCGATGGCCGACGGCTCCTGCCAGCAGGCCGCCTCACTCGAGGAAACCAGTTCTTCGCTCGTGGAGATGGGGAGCATGATCAAGCGCACCGCCGAGCATACCGAGAGTGCACGCCAAATGGCCGGTGAAACCCGCGCGGCCGCCGACCACGGCTCCGACGACATGAAGGCGATGAAGGATGCGATGGACTCGATCAAGTCCGCCGGCGCCGAGATCACCAAGATCATCAAGACCATCGACGAGATCGCCTTCCAAACCAACATCCTCGCGCTCAACGCCGCGGTGGAAGCCGCTCGCGCCGGCGAAGCCGGGGCCGGCTTCGCCGTGGTCGCCGAGGAGGTCCGCAATCTCGCACACCGGAGTGCCGAGGCGGCCCGCGAAACGGCCGCAAAGATCGAGAATTCCAACCAGCGCAGCGAGCACGGCATCCGCCTGAGCGAGCGGGTGGGCAACAACTTCAACGAGATCACCCAGCGTGCCCGAAAACTTGACACGATGATCCAGGAGATCGCCGATGCGGCGAAGCAGCAAAGCCAGGGCATCGAGACGATCAACGCCGAGATCGCGCGCATCGATTCGATCACGCAGGCCAACTCCGCCAGCGCGGAGGAGACGGCGAGTTCGTCGGCCGAACTCCAGTCGCAGGCCGACCGGCTGCGCGAGGCGGTCGAGGAATTGAACCGCATGGTGCACACCGATGCCGCAGTTGCTGCCTCGTCCCATCACCCGGATCCGGCACCGGCGACCCGCGTGACGGTGGCCAAGGTTCCGACGGACAAGCATGCTCCGGCGCCCGCAATGATCATGAAGAATGCGGGGGCCAAGACACCGGCGAAGGTGACAGCGAAGCCGGCAAAACGGAGCGAGGCGGGCGCCAAGGCAGGCAAGGCCGACGCTCCCGACAATTTCTTCCGCGATCTCTAGCTTCGAGCGTTCCCGTAGCTCGCGGAAGTTCTCCAGCCCGCCACCGGCCCGCCGGCGGCGGGCTTCGCTTTTGGGGAGGTTGGCAACAAAAAGCCCGACCGGCGGAGCGCGATCGGGCGAGAGGTGCGTGGGTGCGGGCTCAGACCTTGCCCGCCTTGCGGGCTTCGATCAGGCGGTAGAAGTCGATGAACAGCGGATCGGCGTCGTTCGGGCCCGGGGCGGCCTCGGGGTGGTACTGGACCGAGAAGACGGGCAGCGTCTTGTGGCGCAGACCTTCGACGGTGCCGTCGTTGAGATTCACCTCGGTGACGAGCGCGCCGGCTTTTTCGAGCGACTGCGGGTCGGCGGCGAAGCCGTGGTTTTGCGAGGTGATCGAGACCTTGCCCGTCTCCAGATTCTTGACCGGCTGGTTGCCGCCGCGGTGGCCGAACTTCAGCTTGAAGGTCGTGGCGCCGAGGGCGTGCGTGATCATCTGGTGGCCGAGGCAGATGCCGAAGGTCGGGTAGTGCGGCAGCAGCTCGCGCACGGTGCCGTGCACGTAGGCGAGAGCCGCCGGGTCGCCGGGGCCGTTGGAGAGGAAGACGCCGTCGGGGGCGAGTTCCTTGACTTGCGCGGCCGTGGCCGTGGCCGGGAGCACGTAGACCTCGAAACCGTGGCGGACGAGCTTGCGGAAGATCGTGTGTTTGGCGCCGAAGTCGAAGGCGGCGACCTTGAAGCGCTTCTCGGGGATCGGGAAGGAGCCGAGCGTGGTGCCGGTGGGGAGATAGGCGACGTTGGTCGGGTCCTTCGGATCCCAGACGAAGGACTTGGCGCAGGTGACGTCCTTCACGTAGTCGGCGCCGACGATGCTGGCGCGGGCGCGGGCGCGGGCGACGGCGTCGGCGTCGGTGATGTCCTCGGTGGAGAGGCAGCAGCGCATGGCGCCGTCGACGCGGAGCTTCTTGGTGATGGCGCGTGTGTCGACGTCTTGGATGCCGGGGATGCCGTGCTTGAGGAGGTAATCGTGCACGCTCATCCGGCTGCGCCAGTTGCTGGTGATCGGGCTGAGTTCGCGAACGACGAAACCGGCCACCTGGGGGCGGCCGGACTCCTCGTCCTCGGGGCTGATGCCGTAGTTGCCGATCTGCGGCGCGGTCATCGTGACGATCTGGCCGAAGTACGAGGGATCCGTGAGGATCTCCTGGTAGCCGGTCATGCTGGTGTTGAACACCGCTTCGCCGGCGATGGTGGTGCGGGCGCCGAAGGCCAGGCCGCGGTAGACGCTGCCATCTTCAAGTGCGAGAATTCCGGTGGGCCGAGTGGACATCGGGGGTGCACGCAAAGGTGTTTCGGAGGGCCTGCCAAGGGTTTTCTGGGCGGCTATGCGGTTGGGACTCGGTGGCGCACGGCACGGTGTTGTATTTTGGGGGGCGTTGTCGCCGCTTATGCCGGCGAACCCCTCTTGCCCAGCCCGTTGAGGGCGGCGAACTTCTGCTTGCGTGCCGCTGCGGCGAAGCAGCCGATGGATGCCGTGGCGGGGGGCGCCCACAAAAGACAACCGCGCCAAGGATTACCTTGGCGCGGTTGCTGGGAGATGATGGCTGGCGCGGCGAGAAGGCCGCGCGGCCGGTGGGTTACTGGATGGCGACAATCTTCACGCCGTTTGGTGCGGTGCCGGTGGCGATGTAGCCGAAGGCGCCAGGGGTCTTGGCGACGAAAGCGAGCAGCTCGGCATCGGTCTGGAATGCGTCGGGGGCGCTGCCCTTGCCCGTGAAGACCTGCTTCTTCCAATACTTGTCAAACTGATCGGCGGAGCGGGTGGTGTACTCCTGGATCACGGTTTCGTGGGCCGCACCGGCGGTGAGCACGGTCAGCTTGATGATGCCGCCGGCGTCCCACTTGGTCTTGTTGCCGAGCAGGATGTTCTTCACGTCATCCTTGGTGAGCGAGTCCGCGGCGGTGGACGAGTTGGTGATGAAGACAACGTCGGCAGCGGAAGCCGCGGAGGCGAACGCGAGCAGCACCCCGAGAAGCAGCGAGCGGAGAATGGTATACATGGCGCACATCGGGGGCGTCAGAAGCTGAAGGTGGTCTTGGCGACAAAGTAGGTCCATGTGGCGTCGGTGCCGCTGTGGCGGTTGTCGTCGCCGGCGGAGAAGACGAGCGAGCGGCCGTCGATGAGATGCCCCTCAAGCTTGAGGATCCAGTTGGGAGCCACCGCGTAGCTGACCGCGGCCGCCCAGTCCTTGGTCTTGGTGAGCGGATCGCTGGCCCCGCTGCCCCCTTTGCGCATCGTGTTTTCGTGGCTGTAGTAGACGCCGAGGCCGACCCGGTCGGTGGCTTGGTAGGTCGCCATCGCGTAATACTGCTCGAGGTGGTTGGCGAAACGGTTGGTGCTGGGCAACCCGAGCGCCGCGATGGCCGGAGTGTAGATCTCGCCCTTGGTCTCGTCGCGCCGCTTGTACTCGGCGGCGAGGAGCCACTTCCCGCGGGTGTACTCAGCCGAAAACACATCGATTACGATGTGTGTGCGGCTGGTAACAATGGTGCCGGCAAAGAGTCCAGAGTGGTCCCAGGTGCCGGTACCGAAGGCTCCTTCGACCCTCTGGGCGAGGGCGAGGTAGCTGCCGCGCAGCATGTCCATTGTGCTGACGCTGCCGGGCAGGACCGTCTTCGGGTCGAGGAGATAGCCCGCATATTTCACACTGCCGCATGAGCTGCGGGTGGCGGCGGGTTTCTCGCCGGCCAAGGCCAGCCGGGCGGGCGGCGCGAACTCGGACCGGACAATTTTGGCGTGGCCGCGGGGGCCGATTCGCGTGGCTGCGGGGATTGCCGCGCGTGGCGGGCAGGCGGCGGCGCCCTCCGGTGTCGGCTGCGGTCGGTTGGTGGTGAGGGCGGGCCTGGCGCCTATGCCGGCGCCGGGTGCAACCGGCGCCAGGCCAGGGCGAAGAGCGCCTGCACCGGCGCGGCGTGGGCCAGCCGCACGCGGATGCGCCGGGTGCTGATCTCGACGCGGGCGGCCAGCTTGAAGAGCCGCAGGCGGATGGTGTTGGCTGTGGCCTGCGCCAGCTCGGTGCCGGCAAGCACGCGGTTGCGCATCCGCTCCATCAGCACGTAGGCGAAGGCCGTCAGCCACAGCCGCAGCTGGTTGGCCGCCAGCGTGTGGCTGGAGAGGCGTTCGCCGAAGAGGTCGCCCTGCTGCTCCTTGAGGCGGTTCTCCATCTCGCCGCAGGCGCAATAGACCAACTCGTACAACTCGTCGGCCTGGCGCGTGAGGCTGGTGACCACGAAGCGCGGGTTGTCCTTGCCGGGCAACCGCTCGGCCTTGCCGACCACCCGCCGCGGCCGGCTCCAGCTGTCCAGCGTGCGGTAGGCAAACTCGTGGAAGACGCGCGCGTGGCCCTCGGTCCCGGCCTGCGCCCGCGCCTGCACCAGCGAAGGCTCCAGCTCGGCGAGCAGCCGCGCGTTGCGCGCCAGCCCCACCACGTAGTCGACGCCGTGCGCTTCGCACCAGGCCAGGATCTCGTCGCGGCAGAACCCGCTGTCGCCGCGCAGGACGATGCGCGCCTTCGGGCAGCGCCGGCGCACCGCGGCGATGAGCGCCTCGAGGGCCGGCACCGTGCCGTCGGCCGCGTCGCGGTCGGCCGTGCGCAACTGCGCCCAGACCAGCGCATCCCCGATGAACGCATACAGCGGCAGGTAGCAGTAGCAGTCGTAGTAGCCGTGGAACACCCGGCCCTCCTGCCGGCCGTGCAACGGGTCGTGCGTGGCGTCCAGATCGATGATCACCTCCCGGCTGCGCCGCCGCAGCGTACGCACACCGGTGCGGAGCAGCAGCGCCTGCAACGCCGGGGCATCGGCATCGATCTTGTGGTAACGGCTGCCCACCTTGCTCGCGCCGATCTCGAGCCGGTTGAGCGTCGCGGCGCTGGCCAGCTTCTCGTCCGGCTCGGCCTTGCCCGCACTGCAGGCCAGGAGCGGATCGTGGCGCAGCCGGTTGTGGTCGTTGAGATCCTCGTAGCCCAACGCCAGCCCGTAGACGCGCTGCGCGACCAACTCCGCCAGTTCGTGGTCGACGAAGTCGGGGTGGCGCCGGTCGACGAAACACGCCGCCACCGCCCGCGTCAGCCCCAACGAACGATCCAGCGCCCGCAACAACAACGCGCCCCCGTCGCTGCTGAGCTCCCCGCCGGTGAAGTCGGCCACCACTTTGCGCCCACCGCAGGCTTGAAACGCGAACTCGCACTGCTGATGCTCTGCGCGAAGTTGGCCGCCGGCCGAATCCTTGGTTATTTGTTGCACACCAAAGACTTAGGAGTATCCGACGGCCAACTTCAACCTTTTCCTGTGAAATTTCCGGGCTAGGGCGAATCTCCCTGTCCTGCGTAGAAATGAACCCCGGCTCACCGTGCCGCCGAGGTTTCCGCTTATGGGGCGGCATCTCGTTTGCGTGCCGGGTGCTCGCCGAGGCCAACAAGGCTCTGCCGCCGCCATGGCCATGGCCCGGCATGGCATGACGACGGCCCGGAGCGCGGTATGGCTAGACGTTCTTGAAGAACGAGTCGTGGGCGTCACCCTTTGCTGCGACCGGCACCGGCTTGGCCGGAGTCGCCGCAGGCTTGGGGCGGTGGACGGGAATCTTTGTTGCCGAGGGCGCTGGTGACCCGACCGGCAAAGGTGTCGCCGGAGCCGCGGCGGCAGCGGTCCCGTGGACGGTGACAGCAAGGTCATCGGTGAAGCGGTTGAGGGCTTGGACCTGCGCCGTAAGTTCCTCGACGGTGGCGGCGGACTCTTCGGCCGCAGCGGCGTTGGACTGGGTCGTCTCGTTGAGGCGGACGACAGCCTTGTTGACCTCGGTGACCCCGTTGCTCTGTTCCTGCGAGGCTTGGGCAATTTCAGCGACGAGTGTATCGATCTCGCGGATCTGCTGGCCGATCTCCTCCAAGCCGCCGGCGACTTTGGCACTGATCTGCACGCCGCGTTCGCTCTTGGCGATGGAGTCCTCGATCAGCCCGGCGGTCTCGCGGGCCGCCTGGGCGCTGCGCTGGGCGAGGTTGCGGACCTCCTCGGCGACGACGGCGAAACCGGCGCCGGCCTCGCCGGCCCGGGCGGCCTCGACGGCGGCGTTGAGCGCGAGGATGTTGGTCTGGAAGGCGATCTCGTCGATGGCTTTGACGATTTTGGCGATGTTGTCGCTGGCAGCCTTGATGTCGCCCATCGCGCTGCGCATGGCCCCGACGTCTTCGGTGCTACGGTCGGCGACGCTGCGGGCCGAGGACACCTTGCCTTTGGCATTGGCCGAGTGCTCGGCGTTGCGTCTGGCGACGCTGGAGATCTCCTCGAGGGTGGCGCTGGTCTCCTCCAGGGAGGCGGCTTGGGAGCTGGCCCCGTCGGCGAGTTGGCGGCCGGATTCGCGGATGGTGAGAGAGGCAGAGTCGACCCGGTTGGCACTGCCGCGCAGGCCTTCGGCCACGTGGCTGATCGGGCGGACAATCGAGCGCTGGATGATCAGGAACACGATGCTGCTGCCGACGAGAACAACGATGGCCGCGATGATCAGGTTGAGCATGCGC